>DATCGG010000483.1:0-12576 GCA_036509075.1 Gemmatimonadaceae bacterium | reverse complement strand
GCAGCGGAGGCGCGCGCGGTCGACGTGATGCTGCTCGACCTGACGCTGCCGGACGGCGATGGGCTGACCGTGCTGGCCACGATGCGCGCGCGCGCGGCGGAGCCTCGCGTAACCGCGGCGTTGACGGGCCGCGCGGAACCCGAGGTTGCAGCGCGGTGTACCGCCGCCGGCTGTCGGGCGGTTCTGGTAAAGCCCGTTCCGATTGCCGAGCTTCTCAGGTGCGTCCGCGAATGGACGGTCTAGATGGGGTCAGAGTCGGTTACGAATCGCTTCGGGCGTCAAGGCGTTCAGCGCGGACGCGAGGACCGTGAAGTAGTTCGTCACCATGAGCAGCCCGACTGCGATCATCAGCACGCCGGACGTTCGCGTAATCCAGTTCATTTGGCCCTTTATCCGCGCGAAGAAGGCGAGGAACCGTTCGAGCGCAACCGCCGACAGCAGGAACGGTACCGCGAGGCCTAACGAATACGCGAGCAGGAGCGAGAGTCCACGTGCCATGTCGGCGGAGCTCGCAGCGTATGTGAGAATGGAACCAAGGATCGGGCCGATGCAGGGGGTCCACCCCGCACCGAACGCGATACCCACGAGAAGCGTGCCGAGGTACCCGACCGGCTTGTTCGCGATATGGACGCGCCGTTCCTGAGAAAACAAGGACACGTTGAAGACACCGAGCATGTACAGCCCGAAGACGATGACCAGGACGCCGCCAACGCGGCTGATCCAGACGCGCTGATACAGCAGGAGCTGGCCTAGCGCGGTCGCCGTCGCACCGAGTGCGAGGAAGATCAGCGTGAAGCCGAGAACGAAGAGCAACGAGTGAATGAGCGCCGCTCGTCTAGCCTTCTGGACATCTTCCAAGCTCAGCCCCGTGATGAACGTCACGTAGCTGGGAATGAGCGGCAGAACGCAGGGCGACAGAAAGCTCAGTAGCCCGGTGCCAAACGCGAGCGCGATGCCCAACGACGTACCTTCCATGTCTTCTCCACTCGGGGAGCGCCGTTCTCGCCCGAGAGCCGGGCGATTCCTGCGCTGGTATTACGCCGTAAAGTATCGCCCATTCCGCCGCGAGCGCCGCCCACATGATGGACGGCGAGGGCTGATCGCGCTACAGATCGATGCCCTTGCCTATGCCGACCTTCGACGCGCAATGGAGCTGGGCTTCACCCCAACGCTGTCCCGGCTCGTGAACGAGGACGGGTTCACGCTCCGTCGGTGGTTTTGCGGGCTGCCCTCCGCGACGCCGTACTGCCAGGCGGGCATCTTTCACGGTGAGAACGACGGAATTCCCGCGTTCCGCTTTTATGACAAGGCTGCCGGCCGCGTGGTCACGTGCAACGCGCCCGAAGGCGTCCAGTACATCCGGGACCGGATTCGGGCGCCAGGCGCACTCGCGGACGGATCGAGTTATGTGAACCTCCTGGACGGCGACGCATCGACCGTCGCGTTCACCGTCGCGACCCGCGAGCGGACGTCGGTGTATCGCCGACTCGGCGGAACCCGAATGGCGCTGCTCATCCTGCTGCACCCACTGCGCGTGCTGCGCATGCTGTTCCAGGGTGTCGGAGAATGGCTTCGCGAGGAATGGGAGCGCGCGCGCGGCGAGTGGGCCGGTCGCGTGACGCACGCCGAAGGAATCTTCCCGTTTCTCCGCATCTTCACGAACGTCGTCGTGCGAGAGCTGCAAACGATCGCGATCCTGCTCGATGTGTACCTCGGCGTGCCGGTCATCTACAGTACGTTCATGCAGTACGACGAGCTCGCGCATCACTTCGGGTCCACGAGTCGGTTCGCCCTCGCTGACCTCCGCCGCACGGATGCGCGTATTCGCGAGATCCAACGTATGGCGCAATCGGCTGGCGGTCGTGGCTACGATCTGGTCGTGCTGAGCGACCATGGCATGACGCCGTCAGTGAGCTACCGCGTGCGGTTCCGCGAGTCGCTCGGCACGACGGTTCAGCGGATTCTCGACGGCGATGCGTTCCGGACAGGCGAGATGCCCATCCAGTCGCTCGCGAGCTTCGCGCAGATGAGCGAGTACGCCCCTGTTGGCGCGCGCGTAGTCGATTCGGTGGCGGATGTTGCGAAGTCCCGGTCGGTCAAGCGGTCGCTGCGTCGCCTCGGCCAGTGGGTCCGATCGCGCTATGGCATTCGCGAGCTTCTGCTTCCCGAGAAATACCGCGTCAATGCGACGCATGGCGTGGTCGTGACGTACAGCTCCTGTCTCGCGCTCGTGTACTTCGCGGAAGACGACGCTCGCCTCACGCTCGCGGACATCGCGCAGAGCTCACGGCGCGCGTCACTCTACGATGCGCTGCGCGAGCACCCGGGCATCGGCCTCCTCGCGACTCTCGACACGCTCGGTGTGCACCTGCAGAGTCGAGCCGGACGGGCACGGATCGTCGACGGCATTGTGGAGGTGCTGGAAGGCACGAATCCGCTCGAGCCGTACGGGACGGACCCGTTGACGGTTCGGGCCGTCGAAGCACTCGTCAGGCAGCCCAACGCGGGCGATATCGTGCTGTTCGGTGCGTACGACGGCTACGAGATCGTGTCGTTCGACGACCAGGTCGGCGCGCACGGGTCGGCCGGGGGCGACCAGGTGTGGCCGTTTCTGATCGCGCCGGGTGCGTTACGCATCGCGAACGAGCGGATCGACAACGCGCGGGACATTCACCGCGTGATCATGACGCGGTATGTGAGATCGATGGCCTAGCGTTCGAGCTGTGAGAGCGGCGCGTCGAGCGCTTCGCGAAACGCTTCGGTGGTCAGTCGGTCCGGGTCGGCCCCCTCCCCCGACCGCCGCTGAACGCCGCGCACCACGGCCTCGACGGCGTCGAGCGGCGCGTCCGCCTCGGCGACGACCTCCACCTCCCACTTTCCGCGATCGACGCCCTTGAGCGTGAGCCGGTAGCGCGCGGTGTGAATGGTGAACCGCGAGAGCGCCGGTTCGGCGCCGTTGCTTTCGTCATCCCGCTGGGTGGACACCGGCTCGTCGTCGCTCACGTCAGGATCGGCCACGTCCAGCTCCGCGACGTTATTGTCGGCATCGTCGATCTCCGCGACTTCAACTGCCGAAGCGGCCGCCTGCGGCTCGTCATCAGCGTGCTGCCCTCGCTGAACCGACACGACCTCCTCCGTCCCGTTGGCCTCGGCCGTCACCGGCACGCTCGCAGGAGTACGCGTTCTCGGGTCTTCCGCAACAACCGCCACCCCGGTCTCGACGCCGCCTTGGCGAATGGGTGGAAAGAGATGGACTTCGACGACCTGGTCCGACGGGACGCGCTCCGCGATCGCTCGGAGGAACCGCTGCTGAGTCTCGGTCATCGCGCGACAGCCGCGTGGCGGGCGGAGGCGGGGACGGTACTCCGACCATCGAGCTCTCGCTCGACGAAAAGCCGCAGAATGTGCATGAAGTCCTGAGCGTTGGTGACGACGCCGAATGCCTGGTGGGTACCGCGGTCCTTCAGCTTGCTCACGACGAATTCCGCGGAGTCGACGCAGATCGTCGGCATTTCCCGCAGGGTCCCGTCCGGCTCCGAGACGAACGCCGGCAGCATGTTGCCCGTCGCGATCGCGTGAAGCGCCGTCGCGATCATGACGGCCATGGTCGCCTTCGTCGTGTGTGCCTTCATCGCGTCCTGCGCGATGGCCGTGTCGGTGTATACGCCCGGCAACGGGCCGTCATCCCGAATGGACCCGCACAGCACGTAGGGGACCTTCTTCTGCACGCACGCGTGCATGATGCCGTCGGTGATCACGCCGTTCTCGACGGCGCGTTCGATCGAGCCGGCCGCGCGCACCTTGTTGATCGCCCGCATGTGGAGTCCGTGGCCGCCGACAGTCGACTCCCCACTGCCGGTCATGCCGAGCGTCGTGCCGAAAATGGAAGCCTCGATGTCGTGGACCGCGACTGCGTTGCCCGCAAGCAGCGCGTTGACGAAGCCATTTCTGATGAACCACACCATGTCGGCCCGCGCGCGCGAATGGACCAGCGCCGGCCCGGTCACCCAGACGACGTAGCCGCCGCGTTCCCGCTCCTCGATGAGGAGCTGCGCGAGGTGTACGTAGTCCACGGGCTTCTCGCGCGACACCTCGCTCGCCATGAACTTGAACTCACCGTCGCTGTGGCTGCCGGCCGCTTCCGAGTGAACGAAGATCCCTTCGCTACCATCCTCCTTCTTGCCGACGGCTACCAGATCGCCGGCGCGTACCCGGCGCATCTCGCGGACCCAGAGCTCGCCCGACCTGTCGAGGACGAGCGCGGAGTCCATCCGCGGCTCGCGCGGGAGACGCCACCCGCCGGCAATCCGGACGTATGTTGGAAGATTCGTCGTGGAGAAGAAATCTTCGGGCAGCACGCCGTCGGCCGGGGCCGGAACGAAGCGCGCGTCCGGCGCCGCCGCGAAACGGGGTGCGCGGAAGTCGGGATGAGGAATCTCGGTCACGGGGCGAAAGATGCCTGGGTGATGCGTAGGCGGCCAACCCCCTTTTTCGCCAACGTGTACGGGATCGCGGGCGTTACTCTAGGTCGACTTGGAGGATACCCATGCACACCGTTGGATGTCGCATTACGATCGCCGCATTCTGTCTCGCCGCGATGGCGGCCGGGAACGCCGACGCTCAACCCCGCCCACAGCGAGACACCGTTCTGGCCGCGCGACGCGACTCGCTGGAGCGTGAGCTCCAGAAGATCGCGCTGATCGACCGGAAGTTGATGGTGCCGATGCGCGACGGCGCCAAGATGCAGTTCGATGTCTATCGCCCGAAGAACACGACGGGCCCGGTGCCGGCGATCTTCGTGCGAACGCCGTACAACATGAACTACTGGGACGTGACCCTCGGCGCCCCGGCGGACATGACCGCGCAGCTCGACGCCGTGAAGCGCGGCTATGCGTACGTTGGCGCGAACGAGCGGGGCCATTTCTTCTCCGAAGGCAATTACGACATCCTCGGCCCGCCGCTCACGGATGGCACCGACGAGATCCAGTGGATCTCGTCCCAGTCCTGGTCCAACGGCAAGGTCGGCCTGATTGGCTGCTCCTCGACGGCCGAATGGCAGATGGCCGTCGCCGCGCAGGCGCCCAAGGGACTCGCTACGATCATCCCACAGGGATTCGGCGCGGGCGTCGGACGCGTCAAGCCGTACTACGAGCAGGGCAACTGGTACCGCGGCGGCGCGGTGCAGATGCTGTTCATCGACTGGCTGGCCGGCGAACAGAACCAGGTGCGTCCGATGTTCCCGGCGAACATGACGCAGGAGGAGCTCGTCCAGGCGGCAAAGTCGTACGACCTCGCGGAGCGCTCGCCGCCGGTCGACTGGGCGAAGGCGTTCTGGCACCTGCCGGAGAAAGACCTCATCAAGGCCGTTGGCGGGCCGAAGGGCATCTTCGCCGACTCGATGCCAGGGATCGCCACGGGCGGCGCGATGATTCAGCGCACGCCTAACGATCCGGCGTGGTATCGCGGTGGCCTGTTCCACGACGACATGAAGATCAACGTGCCGGGATTGTGGTTCATGTCGTGGTACGACGTGTCGGTGGGGCCGAACCTGGCGACGTACAACCACGTTCGTCAAACGGCGGATCCCGCGGTCGCGAATCAGCAGTACGCGGTCATTGCCCCGACGCTCCATTGTGCGTACAAGCGGGCGACGGAGAACACGATCGTTGGCGAGCGGAGCGTCGGTGACGCGCGCCTGGACTACGATGCGCTCACCTACGGCTGGTTCGACTTCTTCCTCAAGGGCGAGAAGAACGGCCTGCTCGATACGCTGCCGAAGATCCGCTACTACACGATGGGCATGAACAAGTGGCAGACGACGGACACGTGGCCGCCGAGGAACTCGGAGGGCCTGACGTTCTACCTATCGAGCGAGGGCGGCGCGAACTCGCGAAACGGCAACGGCACCCTGAGCATGAAGCCGCCGTCGAGCGACAAGCCCGACTCGTTCACGTACGATCCGATGAAGCCGGTCATGTCCCACGGCGGAAACGTGTGCTGCCAGGCCAACGCGCTCAGCGGTGGCTCGCTCGATCAATCGGAGATGGAGTTGAGACCGGACATCCTGGTTTACACGACGGAACCGCTCAAGGAAGGTATGGAGCTGAGCGGGCCGATCGAGGCGACGATCTTTCTGTCATCGGATCGAAAGGACACGGACGTGACCGTGAAGATCATCGACGTCGGACCCGATGGGAAAGCGTACAACCTGGATGAGACGATTCAGCGCGTTAGGTATCGCGAGGGATACGACAAGCCTCCGCAGTTCATGGACCCGGGGAAGGTGTACAAGGTGGCGCTGCAGCCCATGACGACGAGCAACTACTTCGCGCCAGGGCACCGGATTCGGATCGAGGTGTCGAGCTCGAACTTCCCACGGTTCGACCGCAACCTGAATACGGGCGGGAACAACTACGACGAGACGACTGGGCTGGTGGCGAAGAACACGATTCATCACTCAAAGCAGTATCCGTCGTCGATCAAGATCACGGTGGTGAAGAAGACTCCGGCGGCGGACAACTGATTTGCATCATCTCGGCGGCCGAAAAGCAGGAACGCAGGTTGACGTGGACGCTACGCCCGCGTCCATCTGCGTTCCTGCTTTTGGATCCGATGCAGAGACCAGACGATCCCGAAGCTAGAGCAAGCTGACGGGATCCCGGTCCAGCGCGACCCGAAGCTGGCTCCGGTCCTTTGGGACATCGAGCCGCTCGACCAGAAATCGGCACGCACGCGTCAGCAACGCCGGATTGGTGCTCTTCAAGAGCAGGTGCCACCGCCAGCGAGCCTTCACGCGTTCGATCGGACATGGCGCCGGGCCGATCACCGAGATCTGGTCGCCATACGAGGCGACAGCCCTTCGCAGTCGCTCCGACGCTCCGGTGGCGAGGCGCTGCGTCTCGTTTTCTCGGAGTCCGGAGAACACCACGTTCGCCAGACGCGTCACGGGCGGATACACCGGCTCTCGGCGGCCCTCCAGTTCCTCCGTCACGAATTTCGCGTAGTCATGCGCCACCGCGCACTGCACCGCATGGTGGCTCGGCACGCGAGTCTGAATGAGCACTCGGCCACCCTTCGGGCCGCGTCCCGCTCGACCCGCCACCTGACTCAAGAGCTGAAAGCAGCGTTCCGACGACCGGAAGTCCGGCAGGTTGATACCGACGTCCGCGTCGATCACACCAACGAGCGTCACGTTCGGGAAGTCGAGCCCCTTCGCGATCATCTGCGTGCCTAACAAGATGTCGACCTCGCCACGCCCCACGCGGTCGAGAATGTCGGCATGCGCCCACTTCGCGGTCGTCGTATCGACGTCCATCCGCGCCACACGCGCGGACGGATAACGCTCCGCGAGCAGACGCTCCACCTGCTGCGTTCCCAGTCCGCGCCGGCGCAGCGTGTCACCTCCGCAGCGCCGACAGCGCGACGACGGTTCCTCCTTGTACAGGCAGTAGTGGCAGACGAGCCGCTCGGGGGTGCGGTGGTAGGTGAGCGAGATGGTGCAGTTCGGACACGTCGTCACGTCGCCGCATTGGTTGCACTGCACGAACGACGCATAGCCTCGGCGATTGAGCAGGAGGATGCTCTGCTCGGAACGCGCGAGCCGGTCCGTCAGCGCGTTGGCCAGGGGATCGCTCACCACCAGCGTGAACGGGTCCGGCGGCGCCTGGGACTCACGCCTGGGCGGTCGCCGCATGTTGACGATCTCCACCGTCGGCAGCTGTGCGCCGCCCACGCGCTCGGGCAACGATAGCCGTCGGTATTTCCCCGCCCCCGCGTTGGTCCAGCTCTCGAGGCTCGGCGTCGCGGTGCCGAGCACCACGACCGCACCCTCGTTGCGAGCACGAACGATCGCCACCTCACGCGCATGATACCTCGGCGCCTCGGCCTGCTTGTAACTGGACTCGTGCTCTTCGTCGACGATGATCGCGCCGAGGTCCGAGAGCGGAGCGAAGATTGCGGACCGCGCCCCCACGGCAATGCGTTTCTCGCCGCGTTGGAGCGCGAGCCACGCGTCGTAGCGCTCCCCGTCGCTGAGCGCCGAGTGGAGCACCGCGATCGAGTCTCCGAAGACCTGACGGAATCGATCGACCGTCTGCGGGGTGAGCGCGATCTCGGGCACGAGCACTATCGCGGTCTTGCCTCGCTCGCGGACGACGCGCTCCAACAGCTCGATGTACACGAGCGTCTTGCCGCTTCCTGTGATTCCATGCAGCAGGAACACCTCGCCAGGCGAGCCCGTCGTCAACGCGTCGATCACACCCTGCTGATCACGGGTGGGCTGATGCCGGCGGCCCCCGCTCGGTGGCCGGGACGCGAACGGATCGCGCACCACGACCTCGTCCTCCACTCGCACCAGGTTGCGTGCGACCAGCCCCTTGAGCACCGACGGGGAGAAGCTGAGCTGCTCCAGCAGATGCTCGACGGCCGAGCGACCACCTAACGACTCGAGAAGCTCGAACAGCGCGCGCTGTTGCTTCGTCCGCGCGAAGACGCGGTCGCGATGCATGAGCGACGAGAGATCGTTGGCAATGATGGCGACGCGGCGCGTCTTCTGCGACGGGGTTGGCGCGGCGGCACCGGTCAGTGCGGCCGGCAACGCGCACCGCAGGACCACGCCGAGCGGCGCGACATAGTACGACGCCATCCACCGACAGAGCTCGAGCATCGACGCACCGATCGCCGGTTCACCGTCAGGCACCTCGAGGATGGGCTTGTACTGGCGCCCCGGATCGGACGGCTCCGTGAAGCCGACGCAGATGCCGATCTCCTTCCGGTTGCGAAACGGCACGAGGAGGCGCGTGCCCGGCACGACCGCGTTTGCGAGGCCGTCGGCCACCCGGTACGAGAACGTGTTGAACAGCGGGAGCGGAAGGGCGACCTCCGCCAGCACGTCACCCGCCGCTCGTGTATCTCCCATCCCGAAGTGTAACGCCCAGGCCGGGTGCATCCGGCAGGGTGATCGTGCCGTTGGCTATGGTGGCGCCGGCAAACGGATCGTCCGCGAGCAGAGCTGCGCCGTCGAGGTCCGCATAGTCGAGCAGCGGCGCCAGGTGCGCAGCGGCGGAGATGCCGAGACTCGTCTCGATCATGCAGCCAGCCATCACGGACATGTCGTGCGCGCGTGCGGCCGCGACAATGCGCAACGCCTCACGCAGTCCGCCGCACTTGGCGAGCTTGAGATTCACGCCGTCCACTGCCCCCGCCAGCCGTGGCACGTCGGACGCCACGACGCACGACTCGTCGGCAATGATCGGCAGCGGCGATCGGTCGCGAACGAAGCGAAGCCCGTCGACGTCATGCGCGGCAACCGGCTGCTCGACGATCTCGACGTCGTAGTCGAGCAGAATGTCGATCATGTGGAGCGCGTGCTTCGGCGTCCACGCGGCGTTCGCATCGACCCGCAGGATCTTCTCCGGCACCGACGCTCGCACGCTCGCTATTGTGTCGGCGTCGCGAGGCCCGCCAAGCTTCACTTTGAGCACCGGGTACGGCGCCGCATCGTCCAGCGCGCGGCGAAGCGCGTCGTCGTCGGCAGTGATCGGAATCGTGAAGCTCGAGCGAGGGGCATCCGCCGGATCGAGGCCGAGCATGCGATACAGCGGCACGCCAAGTCGCTTCGCCGCCAGATCGTGTAGCGCCGCACTCACGGCGGATTTTGCGGATGCGTTGAAGCGGATCGTCTTG
Organism: Gemmatimonadaceae bacterium; assembly: GCA_036509075.1. Classification (GTDB taxonomy): domain Bacteria; phylum Gemmatimonadota; class Gemmatimonadetes; order Gemmatimonadales; family Gemmatimonadaceae; genus JAJKIV01. The sequence continues at coordinate 2,892 of DATCGG010000483.1, read as the reverse complement.
TTCATCTCGCGCTCGACCGCTTCGAGCGACCACCCGTTCGCACGCTCGACGACGCCGGTCAGCGCTTCGAGCGCCGCGATCACGGACTCGGTCGTTTCTCCATAGAATCGGTTGGGCGCAGCTTCCCCCCAGCCTTCGACGCCGTCGTGATCGATGACGCGAACCCAGACGCGCCGCCACTCGCTCGCGCCGCCGCGCGCGATCACGAACGGCGTGCGTGTGTGCACTGCGACGATCTCGTGCTCGAGCTTCATGCGGTTCCTGTTTCGTCGCTCACGCCGGCGTCGCCGCGCCGCCACCACGCCGCGCGAACCAGGCCGAGCGCAGCCCGTCGGACGGCCCGATCGACATGAGGTACGCGAGGAGCGCATCGGCGAGCGCCATTCCGGTCTGGTAGCGAGCGTCGGCCGGCTTCGCGAGACACCGCATGACGAGCGCCGAGAGCTCCGCGGGAACGCGCGAGTCCACGGCGTCGGGAGCCGCCGCCGTCTCGTGCACGTGCTTGTAGCCCACCGAGTACGAGTCGGCCCCGTCAAACGGCGGAAACCCGAGCAGCATCTCGTAGAGCATGACGCCAACGGCGTAGATGTCGCTGCGCCCGTCGACCATCTTTCCCATCGCCTGCTCGGGCGACATGTAGTGCGGCGTGCCCATGGCGCGGCCGGTACCCGTTAGGCGGCCGTGGAACCTCGCCGTCGCGATGCCGAAGTCGGTGATCAGCGCGTGCCCGTCCTCGTCGAACAGCACATTGTCGGGCTTCACGTCACGGTGCACGACACCGCGGCGGTGCGCGTAGTCGAGGGCGGTCGCGATCTGGGCGCACACGGCCGCCGCGGGTCCCGCGGCGACGGTACGCTCCTTCACGAGCACATCCGCCAGTGAGCCGCCCGCGAGATACGGCATCACGATGAACACCGCTTCCGCCGCTTCGGCGTAGTCGATGATCGTGCAGATGTGCGGGTGCACGAGCTGGCTCGCCGCCTCGGCCTCGCGGCGGAATCGCTCCCGCATTTCCGCGTCGCGCGCGAGGTGCGCGTGCAGGACCTTGATCACGAGCGGGCGCTCGAGCAGCTGGTGCTCGGCGTAGTAGACGTTCGCCATGCCGCCGCTGCCCAACCGCCGGATCACGCGATACCGGCTCCCCGTTAGGCGCCGCAGGGCCGAGAGCTCTTCGTCGGGGCGTTCGTGCGGGGCATCGCTGAGCTCCGGAAGTTCGGTGCTGCAGCGCATGCACCGCACGGCGCGCGCGCGGTTCCAGGTACCGCAATCAGGACAGAACACGCGTCACGCTCCGAACTGCATCCGCACGAAATCGTAGGGCGGCCACGGCCCCGTACATTCGACGTGCATCTCGCGGAGCCGCTTCTGCTCCTCGCGCACGATCTCGTTGAACACGTCCCATCGATCTCGCTCGATGAGGAACGACGCGCGTGCGGCGGGTCCGGCTTCGGCATGGTTGGTGACCACGACGGACGCTACCGCGTGGCGCCTCAGCAGGCGAAAGCTCGCGTCCGCCGTGGTGTCGAGCAGGTCGGCGTCGATCGACATCGCGGTCGTATTCTCGGGTTCGTCGCCGTACGAAACCACGACCCGCGCCATCGCCCGATCGGCGACGAACGTCACCGCTTCCACGAGCGTGAAGTAGTGCAGCTCCAACCATCGCATCAATGAATCGCGCGAGCGAAAGATGGATCCGAACGGTGCCGGCACGATCGTCTGGCGCGCGAACGCCCCTTCGACGACTCGCCGGTACTCGGCGATGTGTTGGGGCGTGGTCGCGGGGGCCGCGTACGCAGAGTCGGTCACCAGTGCGCCGAGATCCCGGAATGACACCAGGTTCACGCCGCGCACGGGCGATGTCGCGCCCGAGACATCGAGCGAGATGATCCCATACAGCTCGAGCGCGCGCTGCGGCGCCGATGGCACGTCAGCTCTCCTGTCTGGCGTGAGGCCACTTCACTCCCTTCAGTAGCTGGAATCCGAGCACGCGCTCGCGCGTGAGCTCCTTGAGCAGCGCCCGCTCGCGCGCCACTGCGCCGCGCGCCGCTTTCCAACCCAGCTGGCGCCACGCGCGTCCCGCAATCTGCACCTTCTGCTGCCACGTCAGCCCCGGTTCGTCGTCTGATTCGGCGGCTGCCTTCGCGCCCGCCTCGGTCCAATCCTGCACCTGGATCTCCACGAGACCCGCCTCGCGCATCATTTGCTTCCACTCGATCAGCAGATGGGGGCGAAGCCCCAGCCGCTCGATGAGCATCTCCCGGGCGGACTCGCTCAGTTCCGAGCTCCAGGTCAACTGCAACAAGACGACTGGACACATTGGCTTGGTCACACGCGAAAGCTCGGCGACCGCGCGCGCCGCGTCAGCGGCCGATGACAGCAGGGGTTCGGCCAGCGCCGCATCGAACACGCTGCTCTCATGAGGCAGGTCATCGAGCGCAGCATGTTGATAAGAGAGCGGCAGCGGCGCCTTGAGCTCGCGAGCGCGCATCTCGGCCCGTTCGATCCGCTCTTCGCTGGGATCCACGCCGGTGATCGAAGCTCCGGTCCTGGCGGCGAGCCATTCACTCGTTTCGCCTTCGCCGGCGCCCGAGACGATTATCTCCTTGCCTGGCTGCGCCTCGACAAGTTCGGCCACTTCGCGATAGAGGTCTTCGCCTGTCGCGCGCCATCGCCCCAGGACCATCGTCTGGACGAGCCGCAGTACGGCAGGGACCGGCGGCACGCGCGGCGGGGCTGGCATGGCGGGGAAAGTATACGACGGGGAACGGAACGAAGGGAACCGGGAACGCAACACCGGGAACCGGGAACAGGGAATAGAGGCCCTCTACAGCCACACTCGCGATCCCGAAAGAGACGCACGGTTCCGGGTTCCCCGTTCCCGGTTCCCCGTTC
>DATCGG010000482.1:0-2847 GCA_036509075.1 Gemmatimonadaceae bacterium | reverse complement strand
GAATCCGGTACCGCGCGGACCGAACAGCCACTTGTGCGTGCTGGTCGCGAAAAAGTCGGCGCCCATTTTCGCGACGTCCACGTCCTGATTCCCGAAGCCGTGCGTGCCATCCACGATGAGCAGGCATCGGTCGGAGCTGGCGCGGCCACGATTTGCTCGGGCCACCGCGTCGGCGATTGGCGGGATTGGAAGCTTCACGCCTGTACACGAGTGCACCCACGTCACGCCGACGGCGCGCGTCTTCGGCGTGATCGCGCGCTCGAGACGAGACACCATCTCCGCCGCGTTCGCCTTCGCGCCATCATCGTACAGCGAGACGTACCGGACGCCACAGCCCGAGCGCTCAGCGGCAAACCGAATCGACTGATGCTGCGAGTAGTGATCGTGCTCCGTCGTCAGGATCTCCTGATCCTTCCTGATGCGAAGGCCGTGATACGCCATCGCGAGCGCCTGCGTCGCGTTCGACGTCAGGCACAGCTCGTCGGGCGAGCCGCCGACATAGCCGGCGAGTGAACGCTTCATCGCCGAGAACGGATGGCCTTCGGACTCATCGAACGCCGCTCGTTCGATCCACACCGTGTCCGCGTCGATGAGCTTCCGATAGTGCTCGACCACCTCCGCAACCGGCTTCGGCTGTGACACGAAGAGAAAGGTCGAGAGATGCAGGAGGTCCTTCGAGAGCGGGAACAGTTCTCGCACCGCGCGCCAGTCGACTGTGCCGTTAGGCAGCGTGATGGGTTTGGCCTGCGAAGGCGCAGCGTTGGCAGCACGTGTTCCGGCGTCGCGGCAGCCGGCCACGCTCCAGGCCGCACCGGCCACCAGGGTTCCGATCAGCTCGCGGCGATTGAGCGTCGGCATACAAGGTTACCAGTCGATAAGGCGGTTTGTAGTAGCGCCCTCGGCGGCGCGCGAGGTTGAAACTGGTGCGGCAGCCCGTCGCAATCAACGCGGCGCAGCACACGGAGGGTCGTCGCGTGGCCTACCCTTTGCCATATAGCGACCCGAAGAGTGCGGGAAAGGGCGCACCAACGGAGACCTATGAGCTTGTCATTCAAGAAGGTAATCGACACCGTCACCCTCGGATCCGACCGGCCGATCCGACGTCTGCTCGCGTATTACGTGATCCTCGGCGGCGTGTTTGCCGCCCTCATCTACTTCTTCCCCATCGTCGGTCAGATCGCGTCCGGTGAGCGTCTGGAGGAGCTGACTGCGGCCCCGCAGATCCTGCAGGACGGTCTGAACTCCAGTCAATTCGAATCACCTGCGGCCAAGCTGCCGTCGAGCCTTCAGCTCGCCATCACGACCAGCCTGTCCATGGTCGTGACGCTGCTCCTGATGCTGCCAGTGACGTGGGTCTACATGTCCGCGCGTCGCACGAAGCGGCACAACCAGTCGGTGGTCGAAACACTGATCTTGCTACCGATCGTGGTCGCGGCCGTCATCCTCATCGTTCGGAACAGCCTCGCGCTGGCGTTCAGCCTCGCGGGCGTCGTGGCTGCCGTGCGGTTCCGCACGACCCTCCGCGACACGCGCGACACCGTCTTCATTTTCCTCGCGATCGGCATCGGGTTCGCCGCGGGCGTGCAGGTGATCACCGTCGGAGCGGTCGCGTCCGTCATCTTCAACCTCGTCATGCTGTTCATCTGGCGCTCCGACTTCGGCCGTAACGCCCTCGTGACGACCGCGGGATCACAGCATTGGGCCGAGCCACTCAAGCTGCTGGCGGAGAGCAACGGTCACTCGAACGGGAATGGCAGCGGCCAGGTGCACGATCACGACATCGTGCTCGCGCTCACGCCGCAGAAGGTCGACGCGCTTGCCGAGCGGTTCAACCGCGTTAGGCGCATCTCCGGCAAGAAGAAGCCGCGGTTCAATGCGCTCCTTACGTTCACATCCGAAGAGCCCGCTTCGGTTCAGCCCGGCATCGAAGATGTGCTGGAACGCCTCACGAAGCGGTGGATCCTCGATGAGGTCGTGAGCAGCGAAGGCAAGCCGACCGAGCTGTCGTACCTCGTCAAGCTCCGGAAGTCCATGCCGGGCGACACGCTGATGACGGAGATTCGCTCGGCGGTCGGCAGCAAGCTGGTCGCGTGCGACCTCGAGTTGAGCGAAGCGCTCGAGGAGCAGGAGCTGGAAGCCGAAACCGCGAAGACGTCGGGATGACTCCGAGAGGCATTGCCGCCGCCGCGCTGGCCTCGTGCATAGCCGCGGGCGCGTGTCGGCAGGCAGACGCAGCCAGGAGGGAGGCGCACGCCGACAGCACGACGCTCGTGCAGCGCGAGACCCGACTGGAACACTCGCTCAGCCAACGCAACACGACCACACGAGACACCACCGCCGAGCGGAAGGCCGTCGCGCGCTGGGTCATGCCACGGGACCTCGACGAGCTGTCGGGGATTGCGCTCACCCGCGACGGTCGGCTGCTCGCGCACGGCGACGAACACGCCCAGATCTCGGAGATTGACTATCGCCGCGGTGTAGTCACCAAACAGTTCGTCGTGGGACACCCGACCATCAAGGCCGACCTCGAAGCAATCACCGTTGCCGATGGCTTCGTGTACCTGCTCGCGAGCAACGGCACGCTGTACGAGTTCCGCGAGGGCGCCAACGGTGAGCGTGTCGACTACTCCACGCACGACACGCGACTCGGCAAGGAATGCGAGTTCGAGGGGATTGCGTTCGACTCCACACTGAACTCGCTACTGCTTGCCTGCAAGAACGTCCGGATTGAGCACCTGCGCGATCATTTGGTCATCTACCGGTGGAGGCTCGACGGGAATGGGCCACGACTGTCCCGCCTGACGGTCCCGCTGAAGGACATTCTCAAATCGCTCGGCGAGAAGAAGC
>DATCGG010000481.1:0-3117 GCA_036509075.1 Gemmatimonadaceae bacterium | reverse complement strand
GCCGACGCCGCCCCGCCGCCGCTTGACCGAGACTATCCGCCGTTCGACGACGACGATCTGCCGTTCTAGCTCGGCCTGTGGCACGCCTGCGTCGCCAGCAGCACCCAGCCCACGGCTTTCTCGACGGTCGTGTCGATTTTGACCGGTCTCGTTGGACGTGTTAGCGAGGCCGCCGACGGCCTGGCGGACGAAACCGACCGAATTCAGGAGCGACAATGCGATTCATCGTCATGGGCATGGCAACGAAGGAATCCGAAGCGGGCCCTCCGCCGAAGCCCGACGCGTTCGCCGCGATGCAGAAGTACAACGAGGAGCTCGTGAAGGCCGGCATCCTCCTCGCCGCCGAGGGGCTCACCGCGAGCTCGCAGGGCGTGCGCGTGAAGTTCAGTGGCGACGAGCGCATCGTCGTCGATGGTCCGTTCGCCGAGTCGAAAGAGGTCATCGCGGGCTTCACGATCATTCAGGTGAAGTCGAAGGAAGAAGCGATCGAGTGGGTCAAACGCGCGCCTAACGTCTCTGCAAGCGGCGAGGGGGTGGTCGAGATCCGGAAGCTGATGGACGTCGAGGATTTCGGTGACGCATTCGGTGACGCGTTCACGCCGAGCGAGGAAATCGCGAAAGTGAAGTACTAGCCCCGAATGCGGCGACGAAGTATGTCGTGACGCACAGGGATCACGGACTATCGCAATGGCCCAGAACAAGACCAAACCCACGGGCGCGAGCGTGAAGGACTACCTCGCCGCGAGAGGCAGCGAACAACAACGCGCCGACTGCCAGGAGTTGATGGCACTGCTCGAGAAGGTCACGCAGCAATCGCCGAAGATGTGGGGGCCAAGCATCGTCGGCTACGGCTCCTATCGGTACACGTACGAGAGTGGACGCACCGGAGAGGCTCCTCTGGCGGGCTTCGCCATCCGCGGTCGCGAGCTCGTGGTGTATCTGATGACCGAAGGAAGCCAGCAGAAAGCCTTGTTGTCGAAGCTCGGCAAGCACAGGGTGGGCAAGTCCTGCCTGTATTTCAGGCAACTGGCCGATCTCGACACAGCGGTGCTGGAGCAGCTTGTTGCTGGCTCGGTCGCGGACATGATGCGGCGCTATGAGTAAACGCGCTCACGGCTGAGCGCGCGCCCGAGCGAACAGGATGTTGAGCACGCGCACCCCGCTCACTCCGCCGCCTCCGTCGGGAACGAACGTCAACACCGTCGGACGCGTGCCCTCGCTCGACTTCGTGCGGAACGCCTCGAAGCTCGCCGGCTCGAGCGGCACGGCGGGATCGGTGACGACTGCGGCCTGCAGGGTGCCGTTCTCGAAGGTGACGCGCACGGTGCCGTAGGCCGAGTCGACGTATGTCCCGGCGTAGCGCTCGAGCGGGAGCGACGGCGCTGACGTCGCATTCGCGGTTGCTACCGTGGTTCCCCGCGGGCGCGGCGCAAAGATCGGCTTGAGGTCATTGCTCCAGTCGCGCCGCGGACCATTCTCGAACAGGTCGAACACGCTGTACATCAAACCATGGCGGATCTCCGCGTGGTCGAGATTCTCGAGCACGTAGACGCCGAGTCGCTTGTTAGGCTCGATCCCGATGATCGCGCACAGCCCGTTGATGCTGCCCGTGTGCATCCAGACCTGCTGGCCGCGATAGTCCTGGATGAACCACCCCAGCCCGTAGCTGAAATAGTCGGGCTTCGCGAGCCGGAGCGCCGGGTACTCGTCCATCGGTGCCTGAATCTGCGGCGTGACCAACTCGGCGAAGGTCTTCTGTTGAATCAAGCGCTTGTCGCCAACGCGGCCGCTGTCGATCACGAACCGCACCCACTTCGCCATATCCGAGACGCTCGACCACACGCTCCCCGCCGACGCGACGCCGTCGGTCGACCGGATGGGGACGACCGCCACGGAATCGTTGACGAGCGCGTGTGGCACGGCGACGTTAGGCTTGCTCACGATCATCGAGACCAGTGGCTCGGTCTCGTTCATGCCTAACGGTTCGAAGATGCGCTTCCTGACGAACTGCTCCCACGGCATGCCCGAGACGCGCTCGATGATCACGCCGTTGAGAGCGTACAGGACGTTGTTGTACTGCCACTCCGACCGGAACGACGCCGTGGGTTTGATGTAGCGAAGCCCCCGGATGATATCCGCCTGGCTATACTTCCAGCTCGTCGCCCAGAACAAATCGGCGCCGGGCAGACCGCTGCGATGCGTGAGCAGGTCACGGATCGTGAGCTCGCGCGTGACCCAGGGATCGGACAGCTCGAGCTCGGGGATGTATTTCGTGACGGGATCGTCGAGCTTGAGCTTGCCCTCGTCGACGAGCATGGCGATCGACGCGGCCGTCATTGCCTTGGTCGTCGATCCGATCGCGAAGCGCGTGTGCTCGTTGGCGGGCTGCGACGTTCCCTTCTGCAGCACGCCGTAGCCCTTGGCGAAGACGACCGAATCGTCTTTGACGACCGCGATGGCGAGCGCGGGGACGCGCCAGTCAGATGCGGCCTTCGCGACATACTTGTCGAATGCCGCCCAGTCGGGTTTGGCCTGGGCGGCGAGCGACGCGGGCGCCGCGACGAGCAGCGCTGCCGTCAACCATCGACCTGCACTCACTTGACCGTCCGTATAGAGAGAAATTTGAATTCAGCCTCCACGCGTCCGCGAATGATGAGGGGCGTTGGAGCGGCGAGGAAGGAGGATGGATGACCCACGAGCCAAATGATTGACTTGATCACGATCACTGTCGCAAACGCGTTCGTCTTCACGGCGAAACTCCTGACCGATCGCGCTCCCAACACCTGCGCGGCCTTCGCCGCTTTGCTTCCCTACCGCCAGCAGCTGATTCACGCCCGCTGGAGCGGCGAGGCGTGCTGGATTCCGCTCGGCGACTATCAGCTTGGTGTCGGCTACGAGAATCACACGAGCCATCCGTCGCGCGGCGATCTGCTCTGGTATCCGGGCGGAATCAGTGAGACGGAGCTGCTGTTCGCCTATGGCTCGTCACGCTTCGCCAGCAAAGTCGGGCAGCTCGCCGGCAATCATTTTCTCGAGACCATCGAGGGCAGGGAACGACTCGAGGAGATGGGGCGCTATGTGCTATATCACGGCGCGCAGGACATCGTGTTCGAAGCG
>DATCGG010000480.1:0-15175 GCA_036509075.1 Gemmatimonadaceae bacterium | reverse complement strand
CATCCGCGCGCGTCCGAGGAGCAGTTTCGCTTGCTCGTCGAGAGCGTCGTCGACTACGCGATCTTCATGCTCGATGCACACGGGATCGTCACCACCTGGAACCTCGGCGCGGAACGCATCGAGGGATACCGGGCTGAAGAGATCATCGGTCAACACTTCTCGCGGTTCTACTTGGAAGAAGATGTCCGCGCGGGCCTGTGCGATCGCGAGCTGGAACAGGCGGCCGAGGTGGGACGATTCGAGTGCGAAGGCTGGCGTGTGCGCAAGGACGGGTCGCGTTTCTGGGCGAACGTCGTCATTACGGCCGTCCGAGATCCCGCGAATGGCAGCCTGCTCGGCTTCGCCAAGGTCACGCGCGACCTGACGCAACGAAGGCTGGCCGAGGACGCGCTGCGCGAGGCCGAGCGGCTTCGGCACACGATCGATGACGCGCCCGTCGGGACGGCTCTGGTGTCTCTCGATGGCCACTTCGTCCGAGTGAACCGGGCGTTCTGCGAGGTCGTCGGCCACGATGCCGCCGAGCTGGCGAACCTGACGTTTCGAGACATCACGCACCCCGAGGACCGCGACATCGATCGTGCATCCGCAGAACAGCTGGCCCGCGGCGAGATCCCGAGATACGAGCTCGAAAGACGCTACATCCGCAAGGACGCGACCGTCGTCGACATCATGTTCAGCGCGTCGCTTCTTCGTGTCCCCGGCGGCGCGCCCCTCTACTACGTCGCGCAGATCCAGGACATCACGGAGCGCAAGCGCGTCGAGAAACAGCTCCGGGATGCCAACGTGTTCCTCGACGCAATCATCGAGAACGTTCCCCTCATGTTGTTCATCAAGGACAGTGAGTCGCTGCGGTTCGTGCGGGTCAATCGCGCCGGAGAGGACTTGCTGGGATGGCCGAGCGAGGTACTCACCGGAAAGAGCGACTTCGATTTTTGGCCCCGGGAACAGGCCGAGTTCTTTGTCCAGAAAGATCGGGAGACCCTGAAGGTCGGCCGGGTGGACATCGACCAGGAACCGATACAGACGCGCCATCATGGCGTTCGCGTCCTGTCCACTAAGAAGGTTCCGATCCTCGATCCGTCCGGCAACCCGCTTTATCTGCTCGGCATCTCGGAGGACATCACCGAGCGAAGGCGAATGGAACAGGAACGGCGCTTGCTGGCCGAAGTCAGCGTGGCGTTGTCTGCCTCGCTCGACTTCGAGCAGACCTTGGCGACCGTGACCGAATTGGCCGTTCGAAGCGTCGCTGACTGGTGCGCCATCGATGTGCTGGAGGAGCATGGGCATATGCGACGACTGAAGGTGGCGAGCGCCGACCCTGGCAAGGCGGCGCTGTGTGCGGTTCTCGAGCAGCTGCCGGCCAACCGCGATCTCCCTCATCTCGCCCGGTCCGTGCTCGAAGGCAGACGATCCGTCGTCGTCGAGCACGTCACGCCACAGTTCCTCGGATCGGTTGCGCAGGGCCCGGAACACCTACAGGCCCTCCGGTCAATCGGTCTGACGTCGGTCATCGGGGTGCCTCTGTTGGTGCGGGGGGAGTCCATGGGCGTGTTGCTGTTCGGCTCCTCGAACCCGGATCGCGTTTACGGACAGGACGATCTTCGTTGGGCTGAACCTCTGGCTGACCGATCAGCGGTGGCAATCGAGAACGCACGCCTCTATCGCGCTTCGGTCGAGGCAACGCAGCGCCGCGATCAGGTGCTCGGCGTCGTGGCCCACGATCTGAGGAATCCGGTCTCCACGATCCTGATGCAGACATCGGCGCTCGAGCGGGCACGTCCGGAATTCGAGCGACGGTCTCGGAAGCCGATCGAGGTCATCCACCGCGCGGCAACGCGAATAAACCAACTGATTCAAGATCTCCTGGATGTGAGCCTCATCGAGATGGGACAGCTCCCGATCCAGCGGGCGCGATTGTCGGGAGGCGAGCTCGTCGTCGAGGCCGTGGAGGCGCAGAAGATGCTCGCGACGTCCTCGTCCGTCGACCTTCGAGTGGATGTCGCGAAGGACGTTGGCGAGGTCTGGGGTGAGCACGACCGACTCGTCCAGGTGTTCGAGAACCTGATCGGAAACGCAATCAAGTTCACGACGGCGGGAGGCTGGATCACGGTTGGCGCGGCGTCGAACGATCATGAGATCGTGTTCTGGGTGGCGGACAGCGGCAGCGGGATCGAGCCCAGTAACGTCCCTCGAATCTTTGACCGATTCTGGCAGGCGACGAGAGGTGATCGTCGAGGGGCCGGTCTCGGACTTCCCATCGCCAAGGGCATCGTCGAAGCTCACGGCGGCCACATCTGGGTCGAGAGCACCCTCGGTCGGGGCAGCACATTCTTCTTCTCGATCCCGAGAGCCCACCCGGCGGCGGATCAGCCGTCCGGAGTCTCCACCTAGCTGACCGGGCGGTCTCGATGCCCCGGCCCTTGCAGGATGTCGCGGAACGAAGTCACGAGGACGCACGTGCAGCCCGTCTCGCTCCACACGCGACTGTCGCCGGTGCCGGGCTCGCCGCGGTTGTAGTCGCCCGGATAGAGCTTCCGATCGTCGATCCACAGTTCGCCGTCGAGCAGGTGCAACTCTTCGACGCCGGCGTGGATGTGAGGCGGGTAAGCGGCTCCGGGGGCGAGCCGAACCAGCATGCTGACGCGTTCCTTCGCGACGTCGGTCGAGAGCAGCTTGCATGAGATCCCTGGAGCCACGACCTTCCATTCGGGCTCGCCCGCCCAACGCTCTTCGGGCTCCCGTGAAGCCTCGTCCCCCGAGTCGGCCGCGATCCGTTCCGCGAGCCGTCCCCATAGGCCCGCTGACGGCCGCAAGATGTCGGTCGGCCAGTTGACGAACGCGTCGATGACGGGCCGAACCGCCAGGAGCTGCTGACGACACTCGGCACAACCGTCGACGTGCGCCTCGAACGCGGACCGTTCGCTCGCGGGTAGCGCTCGCAACGCGTATTCGGCGATGCGCTCCGCGCGCTCGCAACGGGCCTTCGACGCGGCGGTCATGACGCGTCTCCTTCGGTTTCGAGCGCCTTGCGAAGCTTGGCGAGCGCCGAGCGGACCCGGGTCTTCACCGTCCCAAGCGGCTGGTTCAGGCGAACAGCCGTCTCGGAGTAAGTAAGCTCGGAGAAGAATGCGGTCTCAATCGCTTTTCGTTCTTCCGATGTGAGTGCTGTCAACGCTTCCTGCACCAAGGAGCGGCGCCGTCGTGCATCGATGGCATCTGTCGGACCCTCGAACTGCTCCGCCTCGCGGTCGTCTGGATAGGTGGGAACTCTCTTCTTACGCTGCTCGAACCGGAGCCGGTCGATCGCTCTCGATCGCGCTTGATTCATGACCCAGCCGACGACCGACCCACCGGTCGGATCGTATTGCGCTGACCGCAACCAGACGTCGCGAAACACGTCGAGCGTGATCTCCTCGGCGCTCTCGCGGTTGCTGCTGATGCGCATCGCAAGTGTGAACACCAGGCGATGGGTTCGTTCGTACATCACCCGCAGGGCCTGCTGATCACCACCCGCGATGGAGTGGACGAGACGAACCCAGTCGTCCTCCGGGATCGACGCCTCGGAACGGTCCGCGTAGAGAAGGTCACCGAGTGTTGTCGCCACCCCATCCTGATCGTCGGGCGCCTGCTTCGGACCCACGGCCGCCCATGATGAAATCATCCTGGCCCAATCGCAAGCCGGCAGCCGGGCGTCGATGGGGATTGTCAGTCCAGGCACCACTCCCGACTAGACGACAAGAGGGCGCGGGCGGATTGCGCTGCTCCGTCGGTGCGTTGGATCGACCGCAGACGGTCGCGCAGGCGGAGGGCCTGCGAGCTCGGCCGCTCCCGCGCATTGCCTCCAATCCGCTGTCTCGGGTTTGTCGTTCTAGACGATATGGGGGCCGGGCGCCTTATCCACGCTAAGGCTTCTGGGAAGTTAGAAAACCATCGCGCCGCCATTTCCGCCGTGGTCGTGATCGACGACAGGCGCGCGAACCTGGTCGCGATGGAGGCGCTCCTCCAGCCGCTCGGATATCGTGTCCTCCTGGCCGACAATGCGGAGGACGGCCTCGCGCATGCCCTCTCGGAGGAGGTCGCGCTCATCATCGCCGACGTCCGGATGCCCGGCGTCGACGGCCTCGAGATGCTGGCGCGGCTCCGGCAGCGGGGCGAGGCACGCAAGATACCGGTCGTCTTTCTGAGCGGCTATTCCTACGACTCCGACCAGGCCCGCCGCGCGTATGCGCTGGGGGCGGTCGACTACATCGTGAAGCCGATCGACCCGGACATCCTGCGTGCCAAGATCGCGGCCCTCGTCACGCTGTTCGAGCAAGAGCGCGAGATCGAGCGGCGGGGCCGGGCCATCCGGGTGAGCGAGCGCGAAGCCGCCGAGGCGAAGGACACCATCCGAGAAAAAGATCGACACATCGGCGTGCTCGGGCACGACCTTCGGAACCCGCTGTCGGCAATCGTCGCAGGCCTCGACGTGCTCGCCTGGTCAAAGAATCTTTCGGAGGCGGAGCGCGCCATCGTCGCCCGAACGCGCAGCAGCGCCGAGCGGATGACAGCGATGATCGGCGACCTCCTCGATTACACCCGGACCTCGCTCGGCACGTTTCCGCATAACCCCGTGCCGATGGATCTGAGGACCGTCTGCGAGTCCGCCATCGACGAGCTGCGGTCGATTCATCCCGGGCGCAGGATAACCTGCGAGGTGGCGGGCGATGCCGAGGGGAACTGGGACCCGGTGCGCCTGCAGCAGGTGGTCTCGAACCTCGTCGGAAACGCTCTCGAGCACAGCGAGGGCATGGTCTCCGTTCAAGTGGAAGCCGCCGAACACGACGTGGTCCTCTCGGTCCACAACGACGGCGAACCGATCTCGCCGGACGTGCTCCCGATCCTGTTCGGGCCTTTCCGCCGCGGCGATCGAAGCCCCAATGGTTTGGGCCTGGGTCTCTACATCGTTCGAGAGATCATTCGCCGGCACGGTGGAACGATCGACGTCCGCTCTTCCTCGGATGCCGGCACGACGTTCGTCTCACGCTGGCCGCGACACGCGGCGCAAACGTCACGGCGTCTGCAGTCGCCCGAGCTCGGGGAGACGTCGGGCGCGGCGTGAAGCGGCTGCCGGTTGACGTCACGACTGTCGGGCGGACTCTCCCGAGTGCCGGCGGACGAAATCCAAGAGGTGCGGCATCGACACCGGCTTGTCCAAGAGCTCGATACCGGGAAACTGAGCGCGCATCGATTGGGCGCTGAATCCGAAACCGGAGACGAGAGCGACCGGAATATCAGCTAGCGCGGGGGAGAGAAGCTGCTCGGCTCGAAAGTCCCAACCATCCATCACCGGCATCATGAGATCGAGGAGGATGGCGCACGGTCGCAAGCCGCCAGCGAGCATGTCGATCGCTTCGCGGCCATTGTTCGCGGTCTTGACGTCGAAGCCTTCGTCGGTGAGGAACTCGCTCAGCGACTCCCGGATCGCCTCGTCGTCATCGACGATCAGTACCGTGGAGCTGTCGCCAGCCATCATTGTAAACAGACGCGGCGGCGCCCCCCAAGCACCGCGCGTTCATGTATAGAACACCACGACTCGCGACTTGTTGGCAACGCGAGAAGCGACGCCCGTTCGGTCTCAGTTTCCGAGAACAGGGATCTGTCGGGCGGCCGAAGCGCTGCAGCGAGACGACCTCCTGCTCGAGGCCAAGGCCGCGCTTCGCAACCAGGACACCAACATCGGTATTGTGGCGCACGATCTGAGAGATCCACTGAACGCCATCCTCAGCTGTGTCGGCGTGCTCAGGAATTGTCCTGGAGGGGAGGTACGGAGCGTTGTCGACATAATCGACCGAAGCGCACAGCGCATGGCGACCATGATCGGAGACATCCTCGACTTCGCGCGCGGCCGAGTTAGCGGGGGCATCTCGCTTACCCGCGGCCTAGTGGACATGGGCTCGGTCGCGCATTCCATCGCGCAAGAGATCAGCGCCGCCCATCCGGTCGCTCGGATCGATGTCAAGACCGCGGGCCGACTCACCGGCCAGTGGGACCAGGCGCGGATAGAGCGGGCGATGTCTAACCTGTTTGCCAATGCCGTCCAGCACGGTGGAGGCGCGGTGACCGTCACGGCCGTCGGCGACGAGCGAGACCACGTCGTTGTCACGGTCCGGAACGACGGTGACCCAATTCCCGCTGACCGGCTCCCCCTTCTGTTCGAGCCTTTCCAGAAGGGCGACAGGAGCCCTGGCGGCCTTGGCCTCGGGCTCTTCATCGTTCGCGAGATCGTGACAGCGCATGACGGCACCATCGCCGTCTCGTCGTCAGCGACAGCCGGAACGGTGTTCACCGTACGGCTGCCGCGGGGCACACGGTCGGTTGCAAGGGTAAGTCTGGGGAGATAGCCGGGGGTCGGCGCGAACCTTTGCCGCAATGTCGGGCCATCGGGATGGGCAGGGCTAGCCCCGTTTCCGAGCGTCATCACGCTTAGATCGTCACATGCGTCCGCCTGCTCCCGGCCAGCACCGTCGCAGTCACGGCGATGGCCACCCTCACCTCCACCGGCGGGGCACGGATCGGGTCGACGTGGCGCGCGTGCTGACGGTGGGCGGCGAGATGGCCGGGCGGATAGGGGCCTTCGACTGGGGCGGGACACCGCTCGGGGCGATCCAGGAGTGGCCCATCAGCTTGCGCGCGACGGCGGCCCTGGTGCTCGAGAACCGCTTCCCCATGACGCTGTTCTGGGGGCGGGAGCTGCTGCTCCTCTACAACGACGCCTATGCGGCGGTGCTGGGCGACAAGCACCCGGCCGCGCTCGGCCGACCGGCATCGGTCGTGTGGGCGGAGATCTTTCCCATCATCGGCCCGCAGGTTGAGCTGGTGCTGTCGGGAAAGGGTGCGACCTGGAACGAGCACCTACTTTTGCCGATGGAGCGCAAGGGCTTCCTCGAGGAGACGTACTTCACGTTCTCTTACAGTCCGGTGCGGGACGACCGCAGCGCGATCGGCGGCATGCTGGTCACCTGCCAGGAGACGACGGAGCAGATCCAGGGCGAGCGGCAGCTGCAGATGCTGCGCAATCTCGGCGCGGAGACCGTCGCGGCGGAGTCCGCCGAGGCCGCGTGCCAGCGGGCGGCGGGCATCCTGGGCCAGAATGACGCCGACATCCCGTTTGCGCTCCTCTATCTCGTCAAAAACGGGGCCGCCGAAGCGGAGCTGGTGGCCACCGCGGGCCTCGACGGCTACGAGGGACCGGGGAAGCCGCCGCGGATTGCCTGGCAGCATCCCGCGCCGGAGAGCTGGCCGCTGGCGGCCGCGCGGGTGCCGGGAAGCTTGTTCATCGTCACCGACCTGCAGGCGCGCTTCGGGCGCATGCCGGGCGGGCGCTGGGAGGCCCCGCCCGAGCGGGCGGTCATCCTCGGCCTGGTCGCGCGCGGGCAGTCGGAGCCGTACGGCTTCTTGATCTCCGGGGCGAGCCCGATGCGCGTGCTCGACGAACGCTATCAGCGGATGTTCCAGCTCGCCGCGGACCAGATCGTGACCGCCGTGAGCGCGGCCCGCGCCTTCGAGGAGGAGCGTACGCGCGCCCAGGCCCTGGCGGCGCTGGACCGCGCGAAGACCGCCTTCTTCAGCAACGTGAGCCACGAGTTCCGCACGCCGCTCATGCTGATGCTGAGTCCGACCGAGGACCTGCTCTCCGGCCGGCACGGGCCGCTGTCGCCGGCGCAGCGCGCGCAGCTGGAGCTGCTTCACCGCAACGCGATCCGCCTGCACAAGCTGGTCAACTCGCTGCTCGATTTCTCGCGCCTGGAGGCCGGTCGCATCCGGGCCAGCTACGAGCCTGTCGACCTCGCGGTGCTCACGCGCGATCTGGTCAGCTCGTTCCGCGCGGCGGTGGAGCGCGCCGGCCTGGCGCTCGAGGTCGACTGCCAACCCCTCAGCGAGCCGTTCTACGTCGACCGCGATATGTGGGAGAAGATCGTCCTCAACCTCCTGTCGAACGCGCTCAAGTTCACGTTCGAGGGGGCCATCCGCGTGTCGCTTGGCCCGACCGATGGTGCCGCCGCGCTGCGCGTGCAGGACTCGGGCGTGGGGATCCGACCCGAAGACATCCCGCGCCTGTTCGATCGTTTCTATCGCGGCGAGGGCATGCGGGCCCGCACTCACGAGGGTTCCGGGATCGGCCTGGCGCTCGTGCAGGAGCTGGCCAAACTGCACGGCGGACACGTCGAGGTGGAAAGCGCGCTCGACCGCGGGTCGACGTTCACGGTGACCATTCCCGGAGGCTCGGCGCACCTGCCTGCCGACCGCGTCCGCGCCGCCCGCACGCTGCCGTCCACGACTCTGGGCGCGGCGCCGTTCGTCGAGGAGGCGCTGCGCTGGCTGCACGACGGCGGTGGCGCCGAGCCCGAGCTCGAGTCGCCGCTCGGCGCGGCCGGTGACGATGGCGAGACGGCGCCGGGGGCGCGCCCGGCCGCGCCTTCCGCGGAACGGATCCTGGTGGCAGACGACAACGCGGACATGCGCGACTACTTTCGCCGGCTGCTCGAGCCACGCTGGATCGTCGAGGTGGTGAGGGACGGCTTGAGCGCGCTGGCCTCGGCGCAGGCCCGACCGCCAGACCTCGTGTTGACGGACGTGATGATGCCCGGGCTGGACGGCTTCGCGCTCCTGCGCCGGCTCCGCGACGACGAGCGGACGCGGGCCGTCCCGGTGGTGGTGGTGTCGGCGCGGGCCGGCGAGGAGGCGACGGTCGAGGGCCTGCAGGCCGGGGCCGACGACTACCTCACGAAGCCCTTCTCCGCGCGCGAGCTCATCGCGCGGGTGGAGACGCAGCTCAAGATGGCGCGGCTGCATGCGCGCGCCGAGGCAGAGCGCCGGCGGGTCGCGGAGAGCGAGGAGCGCTACCGGAGAATCTTCCAGCTGGCCGAGGTGTCGATCTGGGAGGAGGACTTCTCGGACGTGAAGTCGTTCATCGACCAGCTGAAGGCGACGCATGGATCCGATCTGCGACCCGTACTGCAGGCACACCCGGAGCTGGTCGAGCAGGCGCAGGCCGTCGTGCACGTGAACACCGTCAACCCCGCCACGCTGAGGATGTTCGGGGCGTCGAGCATGGAAGAGCTCGGGATGTCGGCAGAACGTATCCGCGCGGCGGAGACGCCGGCCGTATTCCTCGAGCTCATGATGGCGATCGCCGACGGGAAACGCGTGATGGTCACGGAGTCCGGTCTGCGCCGCCTGTCCGGCGAGCGCATCGACACCGCGCTGACGCTCGCCTTCTCGCCGGATGACGCGCGCTGCGAGCGGGCGCTTCTCACGCTCACCGACGTGTCGGCGCAGAAGCTGGCGCAGCGCGAGCGCGAAGCGCGCATCGCGGAGATGGAGCGCGCGGTTCGCTTTGGCGAGATGCTGGTGGGGGTGGTCGGCCATGACCTGCGCAACCCCCTGAGCGCCATCACGGCGGCGGCCGGGTTGCTCGAGCGGCGCGCCGACTCGGATACCGTCATGAAACCCGTGCGCCGCATCGGCGCCTCCGCCCATCGCATGGAGCGCATGATCGCCCAGTTGCTCGACTTCACGCGCATCCGCCTTGGCGGCGGGCTTCCCCTCGAGCGCACGCGGGTTGACCTGGCGGAGGTGTCGCGATCGATCATCGACGAGCTCGAGCCCGTCTACCGGTCCCGGATCGTCCTCCAGTCGAACGGCGACGTGACCGGCGTCTGGGACCGCGATCGGCTGTCGCAACTGCTCTCGAACCTGACCGCGAACGCCTGCCAGCACGGCACGCCCGGCCTCCCCGTCGACATCGTCCTGGACGGCTCACCCTCGGACATCGTGCGCCTGGAGATCCGCAACGGCGGGGTGATCCCGCCTGATCTCTTGCCCGTGGTGTTCGAGCCGCTGCGCCACCGGGGCAATGGCGGCAAGAAGCGCGGGGGCGGCAGCGGGCTCGGTCTCGGCCTCTACATCACGCAGGAGATCGCCCACGCCCACGGCGGCACCATCCAGGTCGAGTCGACAAAGACCGCAGGCACCCACTTCATCGTCGAGCTGCCGCGCGCGCCGGCTCGAGGGACGTAGCTCTCGTTTCTGATGAGAGGTGCCGGAACTCGCGCCCCAGGAGAGCGCGGACGAACGCGCGTGAAGGGGCACCGCCACGAGATCCGAGGCTCAGCAATGACCGAACAGTCCCGGACCGCAAAGGCACCTTTCCGGTCTGACCTGAAATCGCCCGGTGCGTTCAGATTGTGACCTGAAACGCAGGCTCGAACGCCTCCAGGCTCCTCAGCTCATTTGGATAGCCGAGCGGGTTGGCGACGACGCGCGTCTTGCCGAGCAGATAGTCGCAGCGATCGTGGCTGTGGCCATGGATCCACAGCTTGGGTTGCCCGTCGCGCACGTGCGGCGCCATGTCGCAAACGAAGAACGCATTCATGGCCGAGCGTGCGAACCGCTGGGGAACGCTGTCGAACGCCGGCAGGTGATGCGTGACGACGACGTCGTCCGGCTTGACGTGGGTTGCCAGCACCTTCTCGAAGGCGGCGTTCTGCTCGTACACCCACGGCTCGAAGTCCTGGATGAGCGAGAAGTCGTGCATGAAGCGCTTGTTAGGCTCCGCCGTCGGGTCAGGGCGAAACCACATCGTGCCGGCAATGAAACGCTGACCCGCGATCACGACGGCGTCGTTCTCGGGTATCACCACCCCGGGCAACTCTTTCGTTAGCTTCGCCAGGTTCCGCGCCACTTCGCCGGGCGATGACTTGTAGTACTCGTGGTTACCGGGCACGTACAGGATGTGGCGATACTTCCGCGCGAGCGGCTTGAACACGCTCGCGAGGTCCTCGTAGTGGCGGGCCATCGTGATGTCGCCCGCCAGCACGAGAACATCGACGCCCGTCGGATCCAGCTCGCGAATGAGCTCGGCACCGCCATCGGCGTGCATCTCGAAATGGAGGTCGGACATGATCTGGAGCTTCATGATTCGATGACTCGCTCAGCGGCGCGCGCTCACCCTTCGTCGCGAACTCGCCCGCGCAGTTTCGCGAACGTGGCCACCCCGTCCACCAAGTCGCCCTTGTCCGCCTCGGCGATGGCGTCAACCAGGCCCTTTTCCTGTTCAGGCGAAAGCGTCGGCGCCACGAGATCGACGACGCCTTGGAGGACGTCCATGCGCTCTTCCGTCGGTAGCCGCCGCACCTCATCGAGAATCCGCTGCGCGCGCGTCACGGGACATTCTAGCTTCCCGGGGGCCCGGCGTCCCACTACGTCAGCACGTCGCCGGTCGGCCTCGGGGGCGGGAGAGCTTCCGATCTCGCTGCGTAGTACCCTTGATTCATCGTGACCCGTCCCGAGAAACATAGACCGACGACGCTCGAGGAGGCCGTGGCCGAACTCAAGCGGGAACCTGCGCATCCGGTCCGCCTGGTCGTTGACGGCATCGAGATCGAGCTGCGGCGGCCACCGGAGAGCGGCGTGATTCAAGGTGCCGTCGACCAATCCAATCTTGGCGACCGGATCGCCGCCATCGGTCCGTGGCAGGGAGAATCGACGGACGAGTTGATCGAGATCCTGCGGCGTGGCGGCGACGACAGCGGCGCAAAGCTGCCCGACCTGTTGTGATCTGACTCCCGCAGGAGGGTACGATTAACCCTGTTGCGTCGACCGCCCTCGCGGCGGACACTTAACCCATGGCTCGCAAGCCACATACGCGCGATCACCACGACGGCCCAGCCGCTGACGACGGCGTGCGTCCGGCCGAAGATCCCGCGGCGGTCATCACGAACGTCTGGACCCTGACACCTCGGTCGGCCGAGCAGATCGGCAAAGAGGTGACTGGCGAGACCGCCGAGGTGCCACCCCCGGCCCTCCGCGCCCTGTTCCGTGCCAGCGGTCGACGTTAGATCGCTGCACCGCGACGACGACCTCGCGTCGTTTCGATCGGGCCACAAGGATCTCGATCGATTCCTGGTCAAGTACGCCGCGCGCAACCACTTCGATCTGAGGCTCGCAAGGACCTATGTCGCGATCGCCGATGCCCGCGTCGGTGGCTACGTCACGCTGACGGGTGGCGCGTTGCGCGGCGTGGAGCTGCCGGGAGACGATGTCCTCGGCTTTCCCGGGTATCCCCTGCCGGTCGTCGTCCTCGCGCGCCTGGCCGTGTCCGCGGACCTTCAGCGGGGAGGCGTCGGCCAGCAACTGATGCGGTTCACGTTCGAGACAGCAATCGACCAATCGGAACGGATCGGTTGCATCGGCGTCGCCGTGGACTCGAAGGCCGACGCTGTCGGCTACTACGAGCGTTTCGGGTTCAAGCGATTCGATCGGACCGGTCCCCGGTCGGATATCGTCCCGATGTTCCTGGGCCTCCGAACCATCCAGTCCGCGATGACTCCGGAGCCATAAGGCCTTCGATGTTCCTACCGCCTTCGCTTGGACGCGGCGTCCCGGGGAGCGAATAGCGCCGAGGGGTGCTTCCCCAGGGCGTCGGCGATCTTCGCGATTGTATCGACGCCTACGGAGCTTCGAGCCGTCAGGAGGAAGTGCATCGTCGGGCGCGAGATACCCGAGAGGTCCGAGAGCTTGTTGAGGCTGACGCCCTCCTGAGCGGCGAGGTCGCGGACGTTCGCTGCCACGAGTTTCCTCAGGTCGGCCGGGCTCACCCGGGAACCGTATTGCGCCTGGCGCCATTGCCGACTAGGTTTACCTAGTCATCTCCGGATCGGCAACATGGTGTCGAAAAAACAGTCATCTCCGAAAGCAAGCCTCGCCTCAGAGCTGTCCGTCCTGGAATCGGCATTGAACGGCGTTCGAGTCGTGCTCGAACACCTGACGACACAGGCGGGCGGAGATCCCGACCCGAGCGCTCTCGAAGGTGCCATCGGTCTACTCGCCATCGTCGGCGCCCGCGTCCGACTTTGCCGCCGGGTGGTCATCGGCGCCGAGCCTGCGCGCACCATCCTCGCCCCTCACAACGCGGTGACCGGCCGTCACCCCGCGGACGATCCCGACGTCCTGCTTGCCTGACCATGGCCCTTCGCGACATGCCCGACCATGACGACCGCCCCGAGGTCGTCGCCCTGTTCGCCAACCTCAAGGCCGCGCTCCCAGAGCTGCAGGCCCTGCTCGACAAGTACAACGGCGACTGGGAGTACGAGGACCGTGTGTACCGCTTCTATCACATGAGCTTCAAGGTCTATGATCTGCAGGTCGGAACGACGAGCATGACCGAGGCGCTCCAGGCCCTGGCGCCCGACCGCAAGCTCCACGAGTGGTACCGCAAGATCGTGTCCCAGGGGACCGGCAAGAAGTTCGTGCTCGACCACAACAACCGCTGGCTCAAGGTGACGCGGCCGATCGTCGAGGCGTTCTTCCATGCGCGCTACATGCTGGAGATGGCGGTGAAGTACGGGAAGGAACTGGAGAGGCCGCCCAATTGCCTGCCAAGCGGGTGGGCGGCTTTCCTGTACCTCTACGATCTGCGGTAAACCGAGTCGAATCCGGACGAGACGTTGAGTCCTTTGGAGCCGCGAGCCAGTCGCGGATGACCGATCGTCGGGCATCGCTGCGGTGATAGTCTCAACCCCCGATGGATGCCAGTACGGTGGTGGTGGAGCTCGTCAAGGCGAGCGCGTGGCCCGTTGCAAGCGTCGTCCTCGCCCTGATGTTCCGTAGACCGCTTGTTGGTTTGGTTCAGGGACTCAAACTGAAGCGCCTGAAGAGAGGTGACTGGCAAGCCGATTTCCAGGAGGCGCTCGGGGAAGCCAAGCGCGAAGTGGCCGCGTTGCCGGCCGTCGCGGACGCAGGCGTGAGCCCGAAACTCGTAGAGGTCGACGAAGCACTCACGGGTCCTGCGGCCGTTGGCGCGATGGTCGCGGCCTGGAACCAGGTGGAGGCAGCGGTCGGAGACGCTGCCCACGAGGCGGGCGTCACGGCGACATCTTTTCCGGAGCAGCTGCGAACGCTAACCGCGAAGGGCGCTCTCGCGGCGCCAACCGTGGACGCGATTAATGGTCTCCGTCACCTGCGAAACTTGGCCGTCCACGCCCCGGAACCCATCGAGCCCGACAAGGTGGGGGAGTTTCTACGAATGGCGAATGCCGTACTGTTCGCTCTTTCGCTGAACGTGAAGAAATTCGCTGCTACGGAGAGCCGTAAGAAGCTCTCGGGGTGAACGACCATCTGCGTCTCAGGAGAGGCGAGGGATCCACATGACACTCATCGGGTCGGTTCTGACGGGAGGGCAAACACCCGGCAGCAGTCTAATGGAGGTCGCTCGTGGGGATACTCGTTGATCTGAAGGAAATCCACGCCGACGTTTGGAACAATACGATCGCTCCAGCGGTCACGAGCGAAATGGAGCGCATCAGAGACGCGGGCTGTGACGTACCGGCGCACCTTCTTCACTTCACGTCGGCCCAAGCGCTCGTTCAGATTCTACAAACGCGCAAACTGAGGCTTTCACGCGCGCGGTCGTCCAACGATCCGGGGGAGCTTGAGTATGGTCTTGGCCTGGCTCGCATCGAAGCGAAGACGGTATTGGATCCGACGATGCAATGGGATGACAGCCTTTTGGCCGAATTGCTCGCGGTTCTCGCCGGTCGCGTCGGAGACGGGTCTTCGCGACCCCTACCAGATCCGCACATATGTTGCTTTTCACAGCCCGAATGCGAAATGGGCGTTGAGCATTGGTCCCTGTACGGACGGGGAGGAGCCGGATTCGCCCTCGTTTTCGAAGGTCGATCTCTTGCGGCGATTTAGGCCGCAACTTTGGTATGCGTGAGCTACGATTCGAATGCTCAGAAGGCCCGATTTTCTAGCTTGATGAAGGCAGCACGGGAGACATGTGCGGCCGCGCGAAACAGAACGGCAGCCTTGGGCGCGGTCGATATGGTTGCGAGCCTTCACGGGGCTGCCGCACGCGCTTTCGGTGCGGCAACCGCCCTGCATGCCGCGACCATGAAGCGTGACATGTTCAAGTTCGAAAAGGAGTGGCGCCTCATGGTCGCTTGGATACCCATCAAGACGGATCGCGACCCACCTTTGCCATACTGCTTCGAGGCGGTCGGCCCTGTTCTGCGGAGCTTTTACGAGTTGCCGTTTGATCCTAAAAGCCTGAAGGCGATTGTTGTGGGGCCGCAGCATGCTGACGTCAACAAGCCCGTCGTGGAGGCACTCCTCAATCGATACGACTATG
>DATCGG010000479.1:0-8325 GCA_036509075.1 Gemmatimonadaceae bacterium | reverse complement strand
ATGCGCCCGTGCCGCGCGTTGAGGTCGAACCACGCGGCGCACACGCCGGGGACCGTCACCGCATCGCCATGGCGCTCGGGGATCCGGCCGCGGTCGTCGCACGCGACGTCGTCGAGCATGCGCGTCCGCGGCGAACGACCCGACCCATTGAGCGCCGAAATTTGTGAAGTCCGCGCATCGAAATGCAGCGCGAACATGTCGCCACCGAGACTGGTCGATGCCGGCTCCGTCACGTGCAGCATGGCGTCCATCGCGACACAGGCGTCGGCCGCCGTGCCGCCCTCGCGGAGTACGCGAGCGCCCACGTCGCTCGCGTACCGTTGACTGCTCGCCACCATTCCGGGCATCGAAGCGGTCGTTGTGGTTTCCGCTGGATTCTACTGCCGCGCTCGAGGCATCCACCAGCGCCGCGGGACGATCGTACCGCGATACGTCTTCCGCCAGTGCACCGTTGCGGTATACCACTTGCCACCACCATGTTGCCGCCCCATGTCTGCCATCGCCACGACTCCGAACCAAGTTGCTGAATGAGCTCTTCCCCACCGGAACCGGCGTCGTTCGACGCCGCGCGCATTGACGCCGCCGTCGATGCCCTCCGTCCCGAGCTGATCGAGTTCGCGCGATCGCTCGTGCGCATTCCCAGCGTTTCCGGCTCCGAACAGGCTGCCCAGCGAGCCATCGCCGCCAAGTACGAGTCGCTCGGCCTCTCCGTCGACATCGTGCCCTCCGTACGCGAGGAGCTCGAGTCGCACCCGGCCTTCTGTGACGACGCCATTCCGTTCGTCGACCGACTCAACGTCGTCGCGCGGTGGCGAGGAACGGGGGGTGGGCGCTCGCTGATCCTGAACGGGCACATTGATGTCGTGCCCCCCGGCGACCTCTCGAAATGGACGCGCGATCCGTGGGGCGGTGAGATCGAAGGGGATCGCCTCTACGGACGCGGTGCGTGTGACATGAAGTCCGGGCTCGCCGCGGCGGCATTCGCCGTTCAGGCCCTTCAGGCGAGCGGTGTGAAGCTGCCCGGCGACGTGATGCTCCAGAGCGTCATCGGCGAGGAGTCGGGCGGCGTCGGTACGCTCGCGACGATCGTCCGCGGCTACCGTGCGGATGCCTGCGTGATCCTGGAGCCGATGAACCTACGCATCGCGCCGGTGCAGACTGGCGCACTCACGTTCCGCATCACCGTCAACGGCCGGGCGGCGCACGCATGCATGAAGCCGCACGGGGTGAGTGCCATCACCGAATTTCTCCCCATCGCCAGCGCGCTCGAGCATCTCAACGTCGACCGCCATCAGCGGTATCGCGACCCACTGTTCGACGATCCGACCAACATCGCATCGCTCAGCCTCGGCACCGTCCACGCCGGTGACTGGCCCTCCACGGTACCCGACCTGCTCGTGGCCGAAGGCCGACTCGGCGTGTTCCCTAACGAGTCAGTGGCGGAGGCGCGTGCCGCGCTCGAGGCAACCGTGCGCGGCGTCGCGGCGGGACGCGCGTGGCTCAAGGACAACCCGCCCGTGGTGACGTGGGTGGAAGGGCAGTTCGAGCCGGGAACGACGCCACTCGGCGCGCCGATCGTCGAACAGGTCTCGGCCAGCCACGAGGAGGTGACCGGCATGGCAGCGTCGCTATTCGGCGTGCCCTGCGGCACCGACCTGCGGCTGTTCACTCGCCACGCGGGCATTCCAACGGTGCTATACGGGCCGGGCAACATCATCCACGCGCACGCCGCCGACGAACACATCTCGCTCCAGCAGGTCGTGACGTGCACGAAGGTGCTTGCGCGCACGATAGTCGCCTGGTGCGGTGCGGGGACGGCGTGACCCGAGACGTTAGGCTTCGCGTCGACGGCCTGTACCGCTATCCAGTCAAATCCTGTGGCGGAACGTCGCTCCCCAGCGCCACCGTGGGGCCACGCGGAATCGTCGGCGACCGTCAGTGGATGGTCGTCGACGACACAGGTGAGTTCCTGACACAGCGCGAGCATCATCGCATGTCGCTCGTTAGGCCGCACCTCACCGACGACGGGCTGCTCGAGCTGAGCGCGCCCGGAATGCCACCGCTCACGGTGACACCAGCCATTCGGCACGATCGTGTGGATGTCTCGATCTGGAGCGATCGTTGTGTGGCGATCGACGAAGGACCGACTGTCGCGGAGTGGCTGAGCGCGTTTCTCGATGTACGCTGTCGATTGGTTCGGTTCCCAGACGACGCAACCCGACGGGTGGATCCCGAGTACGCAGGCCCGAACGATCAGGTGGGGTTCGCTGACGGCTTCTCGTTTCTCCTTGCGTCGTGCGCGTCACTCGACGATCTGAACCACCGGCTCGCGTCTCCCCTGCCGATGAACCGGTTCCGCCCGAACATCGTGGTGAGCGGCGGTGAACCGTTCGAGGAGGACCGGTGGAAGAGCATCCGCATCGACCGCATTACGTTCGCCGTCGTGAAACCGTGCGCGCGCTGCGTCACCACCACGGTCGACCAGCAGACCGGCGAGGCGTCGCGTGAACCGCTCCGTACGCTCGCGACCTTCCGGAACGTCCCCGGCCGCGGCGTGATGTTCGGCCAGAACCTCATTCACGATCAGTCGGGCGTGCTTCACGTCGGCGCGGAGGTGACAGTGATCGAGTGAAGTCGGGTGTGCGATGCCTGCCCAACGCGGCGGGCAAACATCGAACGCACATCCGTTGATTCCCGAGATAGACACGCTTGCAGTCTCACCTCGTCTCGGGAGCTTCCATGTCAGCGCCCATCGTTGGCCGCGGCGAACGCCTGCGGTCCATTGCCCCCATCTTGCTTCTGCTCATCATCGGCGCCTGTGCCGATCCAACCACCGGCGTGACGATTACGGAGCGCACGAGTGCCGTCGGAGCAGTCGTCGCCTCATCGACCCCGATCGCGACCGCGATCGGCAACATCACTGGATACGGTGTCGACGACGGCGGAACGATTGTCGGACCGAGCAGCGGGCGGACCTCGAGCGCATACCTGTGGGATGCATCGACCAACAGCCTCAAATTGTTAGGCAGCGGCGGGCTCCCGTGGTCCATTGCCGGGGACGGCCATACGGTGGGAGGCAAGAATGCGGCGGATGCGCCGGTCGTGTGGACGGCGACGTCTCCCGCGGGTCCGTGGACTGAGCATGTGATACCGGACGTGGGCTTCGGCGGCGCCGTTCGCGCGATCGCTTCGGACGCGAACGGCCCACCGGTCGTGATGACAGGCAACGTGTGGACGAACGGCACGAACAAGACGCCCGCCAGATGGAGCCCGTGCACTGACGGACCGCCAGAATGTGTGAACGGTTGGCGGCTCTCGACGGTTCCGCTGACGCCGCCCATCACGGAAGCCTGGGGGCAGGACATCAATCCCGGCGGCATGATCGTCGGCATGGAGGGAACCGGATGCTGCCGAGCGGCGTTCTGGGATGCCAACAACGTGCAGTCGATTCTCCAGCCGCTCGTCGCCGGTGCCGCGGCGGCAGCGTGGGGGCTGAACGATGCGGGCACGATCATCGTCGGGCAAAGCAACGACGTGGCGGTTGCTTGGGTGCGCGCGTCCACGAGCGTCGACTTCGCCTCGGTCGCTCCGATCCGGCTCGAAGCGCCGAAGACGTGCAAAGGCACCGGGACGAGCATCGCCTACGCGGTGAACCCCGACTTCGTCACGAGCGGTACAGTCGTCGGCCAGGCCTGCGGTCTTCCGGTCGCCTGGAACGTCGACGTTGCGGTGTCGCCAGCCTCGATTGTGAAGGTCGTGCTGCCGAGCACCGGTCGCTCCACGTCCGGGGAGGCGCGGTCCATCAATCGCTCGACATCGTTGTCGTTGTATCGCATCGTTGGCGCAGTGAATGGAGCGGGCGCCTATTGGACCAACTTCTGAGTCGACAGTCGCCGCAAAAGACAGCCACGTTGCCGTTGTAGGAAAGTGATGGGCGTTTGCGCGATACGCCGCTCTGTATCGCGCGGGCGCCATCCATTCGATGACCTCTGTCGCCCGCTTATTCGGAGGAATGATGGCTGCGCAGCGTCGCCTGGTCGCGTGGACCGTGCTGTTGGCTTCTGGTGCGGTCCTCCAGTCATGCCAGTCTCCGTCGGCGGATGCACCGGTAACCGCGCCGCCGAGTGTGCCCGCGCTCGCCCGTGCAGCGGCCGGGCCGACCGTCTCGGCCGCCAACC
The DNA here is from genome assembly GCA_036509075.1 of Gemmatimonadaceae bacterium. Taxonomy (GTDB): domain Bacteria; phylum Gemmatimonadota; class Gemmatimonadetes; order Gemmatimonadales; family Gemmatimonadaceae; genus JAJKIV01. Next base: position 4,147 of record DATCGG010000479.1, on the reverse strand, counting down.
CGGCGTCTGCCCGCCAGGGCACCGTCACGCTCGACGTGCAGATCTCGGGCTCGGGCTTCGACGAGGGATCGCAGGCGAGCTGGCAGCTGAACGGCGTCGCGTATCCCAAGATCGCCGTCAACAACACGAAGTTCGTGAGCTCGACGTCGGTCATCGCGAACATCACGATTGCGCTGGATGCCGCGCCAGTCACGTACGACATCGCCGTTGTAACACGGACCGGCAAGAAGGGCATCGGGGCGGAGATGTTCACGGTGACGTACGCCGTCCCAATCCCGGGGATGACGGAAGGTCGCGCGATCAACGACGCCGGGCAGATCGCAGGCTACAACGGCACGGCGATCGTGCTCTCGGATCCGACCCTTGGCATCGTTCCCGTCGCCTCGGGCGGTGAGGTCTACGATGTCGATCGCAATGGACGAACCGTTGCAGGGAAGGATGCTGGCGGAGACCCGGTGATCTGGTCGTCGCCGACGGGGCCGAGCGGGCCGTGGACCGCGATCAAGCTGCCATCGCTCGGCGCCGGCGGTACGACGCGCGGGATCGCGTCAGACGCCGCAGGCGATGCGGTGATGATCGCAGGCGCGTCGTTGGTGCCCGGCGGCCAGCGCAAGCCGACGGTGTGGACCCGGATAGGAACCGGTTGGCAGCCAAGATACCTCACACTTCCTGGCGGTGTCTTGGGGGCGTGGGGCCAGGCGATCAACCCGCGCGGACAGGTGGCCGGCATGGATGGCAGCGGCTGCTGCTCCGCGATCTACTGGGATTCGTTAGGCACGCCGAAAATTCTGGGCAGCGGGAGTGCGTGGTCGATCAATGGCGATGGCACCGTCGTGGTAGGCGGGGCCGGGGGGAAGGCCGTGTTCTGGTGGCGCACGCTGGTAGGGGGCGTGTACGGGTCGTGGAGCAGTGCCATCGCGCTCGAGAACACGGGATCCCTCTGCGGCAAGGGCGCGTCGAGTATCGCCAACGCTGTCAACGCGGCGGGGACGGTCGTTGTCGGCCAGAGCTGCGGCATCGGTGTCGCGTGGCGGTTGAGTGGCGGGACTGTGACCTCTCGTACCGTGCTTCAGGGGCTCGGTCCGCCTAACCAGAGCGTGGCGTACGCCATCAACGATCTCGCATCACCGCAAGCGACGGGAACAGCCAAGGGCACGACCGGCGTGTTGTTCTTCGGTTTCTGATTGGTCGCGGTAGACTACCGACTGGCGCGAGACATTCTCGTTCACGACCTCAAGGCCGAGGAGCGATCCGGAGGATCCGAGTCATCCGGGTGTATCCGCTCGCCCTTCGTCTGTGGGGCCGGTTGCCGCGCAGCTATTGCCTGACGCCGGCAAGCACGGGGTGGCCTGCGTCGTGACCGCTCACGGTGTACGCCGCCCAGTCGAAGGGCGAGGCGTAGCGCGGATCGCGGATCATCGCGCGCTGCGCGTCAGCAAGTGCTTCGGGCGCGCTCGCCCGTTGCAGGCCCGCATAGAACCGCTCGGCAAACGCGGCCGCGGCGGCGTCCTTGATCGGCCACAGTGTGGCGACCACGCTCCGCGCCCCGGCGTACAAGAAAGCCTGCGCAAGCGTCGTGAAGTCTTCCCCGGGACTGAACGCGGTTGCCCAGGCGTTGCCCGTGCCTGTCTCGCAGCCGGACAGAAAGACGAGCGAGCTGCGCACCCGCAGGCCTAACAACTCGTGCACCTCGAGGCGACCGTCGTCGCGGCGGTCTCCCGGGCGGCCGGCGGCGAGCGCGACGTGAGAGAACATCGGGCTGTACGCGTTCAACTGACCGTGTGTAGCGAGGTGCACCAGCGGCGCGTCGTCCAACGCGCGTCGCAGTGCGCCCTCGGTCGCGCTCGGCCCCACAAGCACGGCTGCACCCGGTATCGCCCGCGCTACACCGCGTGCCTCCTCCATGGTCGCCGGAAGGTCCACCGGAAACGGAGCGAGTGCCACGGCGGCACTGGCCTGCGCTTCAATGGCGGGAGCGCCTCGAATGGCGGCGAGCGCCGCCGCGGACGGCGCAAACAGGATGGCGTGACGCTCAACGAGGTACTTGCCGTCGTTAGGGTCGCGCAGTGCCGCAAACGGCAGATACGTCAGCGGTCCGTGAGGAACGATAACCAGTCGCGTTGCCGTTTCGAGCAGTCCGGCGCGCCGTACCGGCTCGATCAGCGTGCGATGCAACGACTCGAGCGCTGCTGCCACGCGGGCGCCTGACGTGTCGCGGCGGGCCATGAGCTCCCGTGCCACGCGCACGCGCGTAACCAGATCCGTTCCCGCAACCTGCGTGACAATCACACGCGTCGTGTCGCGCGACACCGCGAACGTGAGCAACGTGTCGGCTGCCACGAAGTACTCGAGCAGGAGCTCGCCCGGCAGAAGAACCCCGCGGACCGTCGTGCTCCCGACGCTTCGAGATCCCAGGAGCGCCGCGCCCGGCGCATCGCCGGTATTCGCGCGCTCGAGCTGCGCCTCGTAGTCTCTGCGCGCGCGTTGGATCTGCGCGCTGAGCTCCACGTCTTCGGCATCCGCTACGGCCGAACGCTCCTGCTGCGGCGGGTGGGCACGATCGCGTAGACGCTTCATGAGCCTGTCGATGCGGTCGAGCAGGGCCTCCGCTTCGAGAAGCGCGCGCGCAGCACCGGGTCGAACTCCCAGGTCTGCGCCTGCCTGCGCGAGATGCTCGAGTAGCCCGCGACCGCGAGCGCCGTCGGCAACCTTGAACGCCTCGTCGATTCGGCCTTGTCGGAGCAGGACGATGACGAGGTCTGCGTAGGCATCCGCGTTCTCCGACATGTAGCTCGTCCGAAGCTCGCCGGCCACGTAGCGCGCGCGGACTCGCTCGACTGCCCGAACGGCGGTTCGTCCGGTCGCCGCCGCTGAATCGAGCATACCAAGCCTGGCAAACGCTCGGCCGCGCAATGTGTGAACTCGCGCCTCGGCCACGGGTGCTGCCACGGCGAGATCGGCGGTCGCGCCATCGAGCGCCGCGAGCACGTCGCGGGGCCGACGGCGACGGTCCGCGATCTCCGCCGCGGCGAGGGCAACGCGGCCGCGCACGTCCGGCGTGCCGTAGCGCTCAGCTCTCTCGCGCGCTGCCCGCAACGATGCGTCGGCATCGGCGGTGCGCCCGGCGCGGTCATCGATGCGCGCGAGCAGGAGATAGTCGACGAGCTGCTCGACCGCCGATTCCGTGGTCTGGTGAACGGCGAGCGCCTCGCTCGCGCGCCGTCGGGCAAGTGCGAGCTGACCTAACGACAGATGAATCTCCGCCTGGCCGCGGATAGCGTTGCCACGCTCGTCCTGTAAGGCGAGCTTCGTGTTCAGCACCTGGGCGCGCGCAAAGTAGTCGAGTGCACGCGACGGCTCGCCGGCCGCCTGATACTGCTCCGCCATGAGCTGCAGGTTCGCCGCTTCCTCCTGCGGGAGTTGCTGTGCACGCGCCAGCGTGATCGCGCTGTCGAGCACCGCGAACACGCGCTGTGGCTCCCCCATTGCGGCGTACGCGACGCCCAACTGGCCGAGCGCGTCCACTTCGCCATGCGCGTAGTTGTCGGCACGGTAAATCGTGCGCGCCGTGTCGAGCCAGACCACCGCGGCGAGTGGTGCACCAATGCGCGTCTCGAGCAGGCCGAGACTCGCAAATGCCTTGGCTTCCGTTCGTCTGTCGCGTGAGGCCGCCATGCGACGGGTAGTCTGGAATCGCTCGCGTGCCGTCGCATAGTTGCCCAGCTCGACGTCCACGAGCCCGCGATTCAGGATAGCCTTTGCCAGGTCGAGTGAATCGCCATTACGGCGTGCGTCCTCGATGGCCTGATCGAACAGCTTGGCCGCGTCACGATAGTTGCTCTGGTAATAGGCGCCAAGGCCGAGAATGTTGTGCGCGCGGAATCGGTCGGCCGGTCGCAGCGGCATGCTCAGCGCACGTTCGGCACGCCGCCGCACCTCTGCGTATTCGCCCTTGCGGTATGCGACCATCGCGAGCGCGGCGAGCGCCCGCGCGATCGACACCATATCGCCGCGGGATTCGGCCGAGGCGAGGAGTGCCTTCAACTCGGTCTCCGTCGAATCAATGGCGCCGCGCTTGTACGTCGATTCGGCATGGACGAACGCGGAGTCGGTCGCCGGATTCGGAAGTGCCTCACGCTCGCACGCC
>DATCGG010000478.1:0-3553 GCA_036509075.1 Gemmatimonadaceae bacterium | reverse complement strand
CCATTCCGCGCGCCCGTGTCCGCCGCCTCGCAGGTCGCGACCATCAACTGAACAACGACCTGTCAGAAGTCGCGAGCGACATTCGCGAGCTCGGGCCACCTTGAAACCGCGCGCGCGCCCGCCCCGTATGGGAAACCCATAGGACGACCGAAATCCCCTCTTGCGGAGTTTCGCGTCCGACCGTAGCCTCATATGGGTTTCCCATAGGACGCGACATGGCCGACAAATTGGATGTGAAACAGGGCACGCTCGCCCTCATGATCCTGAAAACGCTCGAGGGCCTCGGCCCCCTCCACGGCTACGGCATCGCCCGCCGCATCGAGGAAACGAGCAGGAACCGGCTCTCCCTCAACTACGGCACCCTCTACCCCGCCCTCCTCAAGCTCGAGCAGGAAGGGTTCATCAAGGCCGAGTGGCGGCAGTCCGAGAACAACCGCCGAGCGAAGTTCTACGCGCTCACGGCCACCGGGCGGAAACAGCTCGCCCGGGAAACCCGCGAATGGCACGAGACCGCGGACCTCATCGCCGCGTTCCTCGCGCCGAAACGAGAGGCACAATGAGGTTCATCCGCGCCGCGCTCGCGCGCATCGCCGGCGTCTTCAGCAAGAACACCGCGGACGACGACCTCCGCGAGGAGATGCAGGCCCACCTCGACATGGAGATCGCCGAGAACGTCCGGCGTGGCATGAGCCCCGGCGAGGCGCGCCGCCAGGCGCTGCTCGCATCCGGTGGCCTCACCGCCGCCGCCGATGCCGTGCGGGACCAACGGGGCTTGCCCTGGCTCGACAGCACCGCGGCGGATCTCAGGTATGCCGTGCGGGCGCTGCGCCACAGCCCGGCGTTCACAACGGTGGTCGTCGTCACGCTGGCGTTAGGCATCGGCGCGAATACGGCGATCTTCAGTGTCGTCCGCGCCGTGCTGCTCAAGCCCCTTCCCCACCGCGAAGGCGATCGGCTGGTCTACCTGCGCCAATCGATGGATGGCCCGGGAGGCGCGGACATCGACTTCTCCGTGCCGGAGATCCGGGATTTCCGGAACGGCGCCCCTGCGTTAGGCAGTATCGCCGAGTACTCGCCGTGGTTCGGCACCCTGACGGGCAAGGAGGACGCCATCCGCGTCGACGTCGGACTCGTCACCGGCAACTTCTTCGAGGTCATGGGGCTCTCTCCCATCCTTGGCCGCGTGACACGGCCCAGTGACGATGGCCCCGGCGTTCCCGCGGTCATGGTGCTGACGCACGAGTTCTGGATGAAGCGCTTCGGCGGCGATTCGAGCATCGTCGGCAAGCAGGTGCGGCTCGACGGCAACTCGCTCACCGTGATCGGTGTGCTACAGCCGGCGCCGTGGTTCCCCGACCGCATGGACGCCCTCGCGAACATGGTGATCAGCCCGCACCACCTGAGTGCCCTGATGGTCGAGGGTCGCACGCATCGCATGACGGCGATGATCGCGCGGCTCGCGCCCGGGGCAACCGTGAGCCAGGCGAAAAGCGAAGTGGCGTCGGTCTACGACCGGATGCAGCGCGACCACAAGGACGCGTATGACGTGGGTTCCCACTATCGCGTCGCGGTCATCCCGTTCAAGGAAGCGCTGGGCGAACGGGCCCGTCTGACGCTGTGGATCCTCATGGCCGCGGCGGCGTTCGTCATGATCATTTCGGCGGCGAACGTAGCGAACCTGACGCTCATGCGCGGCGTGCGCCGGGAGCACGAGATGGTCGTGCGGGCCGCACTCGGCGCCGGCGTGGGGCGACTCAGACGGCTGCTGCTCGCGGAGAATCTGCTCCTGACGTTGACTGGCGCAATCGCCGGTCTCGGAGTCGCGGTCGCTGGCGTTAGGCTCCTCACCTCGCTTGCCGAGCGCTATTCGGCCCGGGCGAACGAAATCCGGCTCGATGCGCAGGTGCTCGCGTTCACGTTCGTCATTGCAGTGGTGCTCGCTCTGCTCCTGTCGTTCCTCGCGTCACTGCCCAGGGAGGGCAGCTTCGCCGAACGGATTGCCGCGGGCGTTCGCCGGCTGACCGGAGACACGAGAAAGCAGCGACTGCAGCGCGGGCTCGTCGTCGCACAGGTTGCGGTGTCGGTGGTGCTGCTCGCGGGCGCGGGCCTGCTCACGCGCACCATGGTGCAGCTCTCACAGGTGAGCACTGGCCTCAAATCCGAGGAGGTGCTCACGGTCCAGGTGCCGCTCCTCCAGATGAGCGGCGTGGCGAGCGGCGGAAGCGATCCGCGCGAGGTGTTCAAGGCCGTCCTGCAATCCGACGCCGCCGCGAAGGTGCGCTACGATCAGATGCGCCGAGAGATCACGGGGCTCCCGGGTGTCACCGAGGTCGGCGTAGGCTCGAGCACGCCGCTCAAGGCATCGATGGCGTCGTTCGAGGTGAAGGCAGAGGGGAAGTCAGTCAAAGTGGGTGAAGCAACTCCGCGCGCCGATTTTCGAACGGCCGCGCCCGAGTACTTCAGCGCCGCGGGAATCCCGCTGATCAAGGGCCGGGCGTTCGCGGCGACCGACGGCGTCGGTGCCGGGAAGGTCGTGATCATCAACCGAACGCTCGCGGACAAGTTCTTCCCTGGCGAGGACCCGATCGGGAAACGCATCGCCTGGACGGGCGAGGTGCTGAAGTTCAGCCCGATCAGCCCGGAGTGGCGAACGATCGTCGGTGTCGTTGGCAACACGCAGGATGGCGGACAGGATGCGCCTCCGCGACCGGCCATGTTCATGCCGTTCGCTCAGGAGCTCGCGATGAGCGGTGTGATCGTGATCCGAACCGACGCCGACGCCGCGAGCCTCGCCCCGACGGTCACGAAAATCATCCATCGCGTCGCGCCCGCGGCGCCGATCGAGAACGTGATGACCGTGAAGCAGATCAAGGCGCAGAGCCTCGCACCGCGACGGCTCAATGCCGCGCTGGTGTCGTCGTTCGGCATCCTGGCGGTGCTGATCGCGGCCGTGGGGATCGCGGGCGTGCTGGCGTTCTCGGTGAGTGCCCGCACGAACGAGATCGGCATTCGGATGAGCCTAGGCGCCGACAGCGGTCGCGTCCAGCGGATGATCCTCGGCGAAGGCGGCGTGCTGCTGGTCCTGGGCCTCGTGGTGGGCGTGGTGGGCGCGTTCTTCGCCACGCGGTTCATCCGCGGGCTCCTGTTCGGCGTGGCGCCTAACGACCCGACGACGTTCGTCGGCGTGGCGGTGATGATGGCGGCGATCGGGATCGTCGCCTGCTGGATTCCGGCGCTTCGTGCGGCGCGGATCGATCCGGCGATCACGATGCGCTCGACCTGAGGACCCGGCCGTGGTGGAGACGATGACGCTCACGCACGTGGCGCTGCGGTGGATCCACATCTCGATGGGTCTCGTCGGGATCCTTTCCGGCGCCGCCGCGCTCGTGTTTCGCAAGGGCTCGCGGCCGCATCAGCTGGTGGGGCACGTGTTCTTCGTGTCGATGCTCATCATGGCGTCGATGGGTGCGACGCTCGCGATGACGTATTCGCCGAACCGGGGCAACGTCATGGGCGGCGGGTTGACGTTCTATATGGTGGCGACGGCGTGGGC
>DATCGG010000477.1:0-3762 GCA_036509075.1 Gemmatimonadaceae bacterium | reverse complement strand
CGCTGATCATGGTGACGAGCCACGAGTCCGACGGCTCGAGCGGGACCACCCGCTTGGCCGACGGCTGCAACGTCGATGGCACGCCCACGATCGACTCGTACGCTTGTGTGGAGTCGAGCGTGAGCCCCGCCTGATGCGTCGCGATGGAATGACATCCACCCACGGCGCATCGCTTCTGGAAGATTGGCGCGACGTTCATCGCGAAGGATGGCGTCGGCACGAGGGTATCGGGTGCGCCACCCGTGGGATCGACCGGCGTCTCGAAGTCGGCGCAGCCTAACGCCACCGCGACGACGCCGAGCCGGGCGGCCGAGTGCGCGCGCGTCACTGCGCCCATGGCCGAGGTCACCACAGGTGCACGCCCGCGAAGGCCCGCACCGTGAACACACTCCCCGGTGCGTAGAACAACTCGCCTGACAGTCGGGTGCGCGGAAGCGCGAGCCACGACGCGCCGGCGGTTCCGTACGCACGCGTCGTCTTCACCTCGAGGATCGGGTTGTCGAGATCGCGAGAGCCATCGTCACGAATCACACCGACATCGAACCGGGTGCGCTCGCCACGTGCCCCCGCGGTCAGGTACGGCTCCCATCGCCCGTTCGCGAAGCTTCGCGCCACGATCACCTCGCCCGAGACGTGCCTTGGGTCGAAGTAATCGCGGCTATCGTTGCCGTGGCAGACGAACGTGTAATAGGTCATGAGCGACTGGTCGCCTTGGTTGGCGGTGTTCCGATTGCAGGTGATCGGCCCTTCCACCCGCCCCGTAAGAACGGAAAGACGCGGCGTTAGGCGGACACCGGAGCCGACAGCGAACGCACGCGACACGGCCGCCGAGATCACGTTCGCCTTGACGTCGAACACCCGGAACGGCGGAATCCAGCTCCCCTCCAGCCCGAGCCCCCACGGCAACCGGATCCCGAGTCGAGGCCGTGGGAATACCGGTGCGAGGTTCGTCGCCTCTGGCTTGTCGGTGCCCACCGTGCGCTGGTCAGCGGAGAGCCGAGGAATGTATGAGACCTCGATTGCGACCTCGGTCCGCGGGATCGCGCGACCGGACGGAACGGCCATGGCCGACAGCCCCGTGGCACCCCACGGCACGCCAATGGGCGAGAAAGCGATGGAGGACGAGTAGAACACCATGAGCTTCGCTTCCGGCGCACCCGCGCCATAGCTCCTGAGCTCACGTTCCTGCGCCGCTAGCGGAAGGGCCCCGGTCGGCAGCCCTAACGCGGAGACGAGACATGCGATGATTGGTCCGTTGCGTGAAACGCGTTGCGCGCGGTGTCGATTCCCCACTCGCCGCGAGCGAGACCGCCGTGGCGTGCGGTGCGCGCAACGCGCAGCCGCGATCATTGCACTTTCACCTCACCGTTCATCCCGCTGTGGATGGTGCAGTGATACGGATACGTGCCCGCTGTCGGGAATGTGCGCGAGGCGGAGCCATTCGAGGTGGTGGCAACATTGCCTCCAGTCACGGCCGCTGCGTTGTCGAACGTCACGTTGTGCGCGACGCTGGCGAAGTTCCACGTCACCTGGCCATTCGCCGTGATGGTGACGCTGGAAGGGTCGAATGCGTTCGAGGTCGTCGCGGCCACGGTCGCGGTGGAACCAGGCGTCGACACCGTCACGTTGACCGTTTGCGACTTCGTCGTGGTGCCGACCGTCCCGTTCACCGTGATCGTCGTCGTCCCAGCGGCGACACCAGTCACCACACCAGCCGACGTCACCGTTGCGACGGACACGTCGTTTGACTGGAACGTCGATGAGAGCCCGCTCATCGTCGCCCCGTTCTGGTCCTTCGCCGCCACGGTCAAATTCTGCGTGCCTTGAACGACAACGCTCACGTTCGCTGGCGTCACGCTCAACGACGTGAACACCGGAGTCGGACCCGTGCCTCCACCACCATCGCCACCGCCACTGCACCCTGCAAACGCCACCAGAGCCGCGACCGCCAGGACACGCGCTTTCTGCATAAAACCTCCTTAATGATTTCGAATCGACAACGGTGCTCGCGTCGCTCTCTACACCGTGATGAGCCGAGAGATCGCGAGCCTCTCACGTGCTGGCGCGAACCCTTCATCGGGAAACGTGCGCCGCCATGAGGACCCCGGACAACACGACAACGGTGAGGGCCCTCCAACACGCGGCGAAGGGCACCAGCAACGAGGCGAGGGGAATCTACGTCAACCGCTCGATGTACTCCCGCACCTTCGAGCGGTAGCTCTTCCCCGAATGAAGCCGAGTGCCATCGTTCAGAATCAGCACCCAATCGCCCTGAAACCACGGCTGAATCTCGCGGATGCGATCGACGTTCACGAGCGTCGACCGGTGCACACGCAGGAACTTTGACGCCGGTAGCCGCTCCTCCAGATGCGTGAGCGTGCTGCGGTGGGTGTGCACGGCTTTCCCCGTGTGGATGCGAACCAGATCGTCGTCCGCCTCGATCCAGTCGATCTCGCCAACGCGAATGAACAGCACCCGCCCGTCCGCCTTCACCGCGATGCGATCGAGCGCCGACCGCTCGCTGCGCATCGCCTCGATGAGCGCCGCGAGCGGACGATCCGCCAGTGACTGATCTTTCACGTCGGCTCGAATGAGACCGACGACGCGATCGATCGCCTGCGTGAAACGGTGCCGGCTCACGGGCTTCAGGATGTAGTCGAACGCGTGGACCTCGAACGCGGCGAGCGCATGCTCGTCGTAGGCCGTCACGAACACGACCGCGGGCATGGCTTCCGGGCCCACTTCGCGAATCACTTCGAGCCCGTCGAGCTCCGGCATCTGAATGTCGAGCAGCACGAGCTCGGGGCCGAGGCGCTTGATCTGGTCGATCGCCGACCGCCCGTCACCACACTCGCCGACGACGTCCACATCACCACGCTCGCGCAGGAGAGACCTGAGGTGGGCGCGCGCCAGAGGCTCATCATCCACGATCAATGTGCGGACAGCCGAGCGGGACTCGATCGCCGTCATACGAGCGCCTCGTGCTGCGCCTCGCGCCGGGCGAGGTCCTTCGACGATCCGTCGGTGCGATACGGAATGTCGATACGAACCGTGAACCCACCCGTCGATCCGCCGCCGGCCTCGAAGCGATGTTCGCTTCCGTACAGCGAGAGCAATCGCGCCCGCGTGTTGCCGAGTCCAACGCCGTCGCGATGCTCGCGCGTCGCCCGTTCGCCGACGCCGTCGTCGACGACGCTCAACTCGAGCCGGTTGCCACGTCGGGCCGCGCTGACGATCACGTGCCCTGGCGCCGCGCGCGGCGCGATGCCGTGGCGGATCGCGTTTTCGACGAGTGGTTGCAGCATGAGATTCGGCACGAGCGCGAATCGCGCATCGGGGTCGATCCGGAAGTTGACCGTCAGGCGATCCTGGAAGCGGATCTGCTGGATTTCAATGTAGTGCGCGAGCAGCTCGAGCTCCTTGGCGAGCGTCACCTCCTGTTCGCTTGCGCTGCTGAGCGACATGCGCAACAGCTCACTCAAGCCGGATATGACGCGCTCGGCCGCGTGCCGATCGGTGCCGATGAGCGCGTTGATCGTGTTCAGCGTGTTGAACAGGAAGTGCGGGTGCAGCTGCAGCCGCAGACTCTGAAGTTGAGCTCGAGCGAGCCGTGCCTCGAGCTGCTCGCGCTCCTCGGTGGCGCGAGAGAAGCTCGTCGCCAGACGCTCCTGCCAGTTCGTCGCATACGTCGCGATCGCACCGGCCATCGCGAGGAGCAAGAGCTTCGCCCCCTCGTCGAGCGGGGAAACGCCTGCCGCCTGA
>DATCGG010000476.1:0-2490 GCA_036509075.1 Gemmatimonadaceae bacterium | reverse complement strand
CTTGCCGAGGAACAGATCCGTGATGGCGCGCGTCCACGGCTCCACGCGCAGCGGTTGCCAGTCATTGTCCAGGAACAGAACGATCGTCATGGTTCACCTCCTTTCTCGTTTCGTGTTTGATTGCTGGTTCGAATGCCGAAGACCGATCGCAAGGCGACCTGTCCCGCGTGCGGGAAGCGGCGCGATGTCGATGGCCAGAAGCTGCTGCGCGCGACCGAGAGCGCGTGGTTCAAGCGCGAAGCGGCGAGCTACCCGCCCACGTCGCCGTTCCATCCGCTGGCTGACGGCATGCGGCGCCTTGCGCTGGAAGGCGGCAGCGACTGGTTCTGGGCCTGCGATCGCTGCATTCACGCAAAGCGCGCATTGAAGGCGGACATCGCGAAGCAGAACCTCGGGCTGGGAACGCCGTTCGCGGCGTACATCGATCGGCCATTCCGCTGTGAGGATTGCGAGACCGCGTCCGTGTTCTCGGCGGCGGAACAGCGACACTGGTACGAGACGCTGGGCTTCCTGATCTGGGTGTACCCGAAGCAGTGCGCGCGTTGCCGCGCGGACCGCCGCCGGAAGAAGCGCGCGAACCGCGCGCTCGCCGAGGCGCTGGCCGGCCTGGACGCGAAGGATCCGACCCAGCTCGAAGCGGTCGCGCGTCTCTACGACGAGATCGGCGCGGCCGCGAAGGCCACGACGTTTCGCGCGCGAGCGCGGAACCGCTCAGCGCGCTCGCGCTGACAGCCTGCTGGAGCCCCGCGACCGACTCGAACGGTCCTCTCCCGGTTACAGGCCGGGTGCGTCGCCGTCTACGCTTGCAGGGCAGGGCACGGCGGTCGTCCCACCAGACGACCGCCGACTTGCAGACGTGCGACGCGCGGTCTGCCGGCGCGCGCTTCATCCGCCGCCAGCCCGACAAACCTGCGCAGCCGGGTTACCAGGCCGGCGCGCTGATCAGCAGGATGGCGACGCGAGGTCGCGTCTCGATATTCGGTGCAGGTTGCAGGGGTCGGAATCGAACCGACCTGGTTCCAGGCTTATGAGGCCTGGCAGGGCCCAGCCCTCCCTGCATTCAGATGGGAACCCTGGGAGGGTTCCCAAACCCTCCCGCGATGAGCTCCGGCGGGCAGAGCCCGCCTACGCTCGACGCGATCATCACCTTCGCGGAGCCCCGCGACCGACTCGAACGGTCCTCCCCCGGATACGGGCCGGGTGCGTCGCCGTCTACGCTTGCAGGGCAGGGCACGGCGGCCACCCCCTCCAGGTGACCGCCGACTTGCAGACGTGCGACACGCGGTCTGCCGGCGCGTACTTCATCCGCCGCCACCACGACATCTCGTCGTGGATCCCAACTCTCCGGCGTATCAGGCCGGGGTCTCCGGGATCAGCAGGATGGCGGCGCGGGGTCGCGACTCGAATTCGATCAGTGAGTTCCGAAGGCGGCCCAGCGCATGCCGGGCTCGAACTTCTCGATCATTGCGGGATCGGTAACGACAGCTTCTAGCGTGACGGTGTCGCCGTCGGTTTCGCGGCAGGCCACGCTCTTGATGTGTTCCTGCGCGGCCGCGATCATCGCGTCGTCCTTGAAGATGTCGACAATGGGGACGCTGTCGCCGAACAACGTCCGCGTCGCCTCCGCGCGTTCGATCAGCACGCCGAGCACGAAGCGCGCGCTCGCTGGCGCCAGGTCCTCCTCGTGCTCGAGAATTCGCTTCGCGCGAAGCACGATCTTGGTCCCGTCACGCTCGAGGACCTCGACCCCGTAGTCCCGCTCGCTCTCCTCCCAGTTCGATATGTCGTAGGCGATGCTGTCCCAGCTGTCGCCGACCTTGATGTGATCGATCCACTGAGCCTTGGTGAACAGAAGGCGGTACGTCGCCGTGCTATCGAGCTGGTCGTCGTCGCGGTCCTCCCAGCGAATCGTCCCCGTTTCGAGCTTCCTCGCCGTCGGATGCAGCTTGTCGGTCGCGAGGATCTCCACCTGCTCGACATACTGATAGGCGATCGTCCCCAGCGCCTTCTCCATTGCGTCGAAGTCATCGGGAGCGTCGTGCAGATTCCCCTCCGAACCGAGCTGGCGGGCAACGTCGCGGGTCAACGGGCTGTCGATCGCGGCGTTCAGCGCCAGCTGGACCGCAAAGTTCCGGTCGATATAGAAGCCGTCCGGGTTGGTCGAGATCACCGTCAGCCGCAAGACCAGTTCGCGGAACGAACGCTCGACGGCTTCCACCTGGAAGTAGGGCGTGCTCACGAGAAGAGCGGACGACTGTACCAGGGCGAGGTCGCTCGCAGGCGGCCGAGGAATCGAACCCCGCTGGCCGGTTTTGGAGACCAGCCTGATCCCAGATCGCGACCCACAGATGCAAAAAGGTCGGGGCGCCAACTGAGCAAGTTGATAACCACCCTCCATCGGTCCGCTTGCGCGGACGAGCTCGCGAAGATGGGCTGCGCCCCGGTGCTCCCGTCTGGAATCGAACCAGCATTTCCTGCTCTTCAGGCAGG
>DATCGG010000475.1:0-5180 GCA_036509075.1 Gemmatimonadaceae bacterium | reverse complement strand
CTCAAGGACGACGAGGGCGTGGTCGGTATTCTCGTTCTGGAATCGGCGAAGCCGGACTTCGCCAGCGCGAGGCAGCAGGAGCTGGCGACGATCCTCGCGAACCAGGCGACTGTCGCGCTGCGCAATGCACAGCTCTACAATCAGGTTCCGCTCGCGGATGCGTTAGGCGCCCTCCACGCGCGCAAGGAGGCGTTCCTCGCGCTCCCGAAGCAACGTCGGATGGCGATGGCGGTCGCGGCGCTGATCACCGTCGGTGCCCTGACGCTCATTCGCTGGCCGCTGCGCGTGGACGCCACCGCACCGCAGTTTCGCCCCACGGCTCGCACCGACGTCCGCCCGCTCATCGATGGCATCATCGAGCGCGTGCTCGTGCGCGAGGGGACGACCGTCGAACGTGGTGCGCCGATCTTACACCTCCGCGATGCGGAGCTGCGTGCGGACTACGAGGCCGCAGCCGCAGCGGCGGCCGTGGCTGACCGGGCGGCGGCCGCCGCTGCAAGCCGTGGCGACGCGGCGGAAGAACGACTCCAACGCATGCGCGCCGATGTGCTTCGCCGCGAAGCCAGCGTGCGCGAGGAGCAGCTTCGCGCGGCGACCGTTCGCGCGCCCGTGTCGGGCGTCGTCCTGACGCCACGACCGGAGGAAAGGGTGGGATCGTGGGCGGACGCCGGCAGTGCCGTGCTCGTGATCGGGCGGACCGACACGCTGGAGCTCGAGTTCGGGGTCGATCAGCGCGATGTCGGCCGCGTGCGGGTGGGTGAAGAAGTGCGGCTCCGCGTCGACGCCTTCCCGCAGCGCACGTTCACGGGCCGTGTCTCCGGCCTGGCGGACGTGGGACTCGATAGTGCCGGGACGGTCGTCTTTCCGGTCCGCGCCGTCGTGCCTAACGCCGATGGCGCGCTGCGGCCTGGCATGGTCGCATACGCCCGCGTGCTGACCGCGCCGTCGTCCATCCTCGGTCGCGCGGTGCGTGAGCCCGCGCGTCGTCTTCGGCTCCTCTGGTGGAGGATGTGGTCATGACCGTCGCACTCCGCCTCGGCGACCGTGTGCCGGTCGGTGCGCTTCTCTGCGTCGTCGCGAGTGCGGCATTCGCCGCCTGCAGTCCCCGCGCGACAGCCGACCCGCGCGCCGCGTCGGCTGCGCCTGATACCGCCGGGCTCCTCGTCGCGACCACGACGGTGCGCGCCCCGCTCCAGCTTCCGGCGCAGCTCTACGTGGAACACGACGCCGCCGTCGTCGCTCGTTCGGCCGGCGTGGTCGACTCGGTGGTGGCAGAGCTCGGGAGCCGGGTCTCCGACGGGATGACCCTCGCGAGGCTCGAGAACGTCGACCAGGAGCTGGCGGTAGCACAGGCCGAGGCCACGTACGAGAACGTCGGACGCCTCGTGAATCGCGCGCGCGTGATGACCAAGGCCGGCGGCGTCACCATCGCGGACTCGGAGCAGGTGGAGTTCCAATACCGTCAGGCCGACATCGCCCGACGCAAGGCACATCGCGATCTCGAGCTCACCCGCATCGTCGCGCCGTTCCCGGGCGTGGTGACGGCTCGTTATGCTCGCCCAGGCCGCTTCGTGGCCGTGGGGGACACGCTGTTTCGAGTGACCGAATCGGGCCCGCTGCTCGCGCGCGTGCGCGTGCCGGAGGGCAGCGCGGCCACAGTGCACGTGGGAGACCAGGCAACTGTCGCGGGCATCTCCGGAACGACATCGAAGGCGACCGTCGTGCATGCAGCGCCCGCGTTCGATGCCGCCAGCGGAACGCGGGAGGTCGTGCTCCAGCTCGCAGCCGCCGGCGGTCTTCTCCCTGGCGCGAACGTTACGGTACGCCTGGGCGATCAGCAGCGTCAGGCGCTCACGGTGCCGCGGGAGGCCGTCTCCCCCGACGGCTACGTCCTCGTTATGCAGAACGGTCGCACGGCATTGCGCTCGGTCACGGTCGGCGCGGACGTCGGTGGCGGGCGGGTGGAGGTAGTGAGCGGCCTCTCGCCCGGCGAGCGCGTTATGCGGACGGCCGTTGCTACGCAATAAGGCCACCTTCGCCGCGAGCATTCGAACGCGATGAGCTCCATCGCCCTGTCCGGTGCCACGAGCAGCGGCCCGCGGCTTCGCGCGGACCTGACGATCGTGGAGCAGGTCTTCCGCGGCGAGGCGAGCTTCGTCGTGAAGGACCCGGCGACGCAGAAGTACTTCCGGTTTCGTCCCGTGGAGATGGGCGTGATGCGCTACTTCGACGGCGCGCGCACGCCGGAGCAGATTGCAGCGGCGCTCACCGAGCAGGGCATTCGCCTGACCGCTCGTACGGTGGAAGCCTTCGCCCGCAAGCTCGCGTCGATCGGGTTGCTGGAGCGCACGCTGGTCGAGCGGACGACGCTCGAGCTCGAGCGCATCCGGGCGGAGCGACGGAAGCGTCGCCGGCCGGCACTCTTCCGTGGCGAGCTCCTGCGGATGCGATGGTCGTTAGGCGACCCTGACGCGATGTTCACCCGGGTCCTGCCGGCGGTCCGGTGGATGTTCACGCGGGCGTTCGTCGTGGCGTCGGTGGCGTTGTTCGCCGTGTACTTCCTCATCCTCGGCGCCACCTGGCGTGAGTTCTCGAGCACCGTTGCTCAGCTCTATTCGCTCCATACGATCACGTTCGGCAGCATCGTCATCTTGTGGCTCACTGGCCTCGTCGTGATCCTCATCCACGAGCTTGGTCACGGCTTCACGTGCAAGTACTTCGGCGGTGAAGTGCACGAGATGGGGTTCATGCTCATCTACTTTCAGCCGGCGTTCTACTGCAACGTGAACGACGCGTGGAGCTTTCCGGCCCTGCGCGCGCGGCTGTGGGTCACCGCTGCTGGTGGGTGGATCCAGTTGGTGGCTGCGACCGTCGCAGCCATCGCGTGGTACGTGGCGACGCCCGGGACGCTGGTATCCGAAGCTGCCGTCGCGGCGATGATTGTCGGTGGGGCGACGACGCTGATTACCAACGCGAATCCGCTGCTCCCACTGGATGGCTACTTCGCGCTCACGGATTGGCTCGAGATACCGAACCTGCGAATTCGGGCGGGCGAGTACTTCGCGTGGTGGGTGCGACGTCACGTACTTCGCCTCGACCTGCCGGAGCCCGTGGCGAGCGATCGCGAGAAGCGCGTCTTCCTCATCTATGGCGCGCTCGCGCTGTGCTACATCGTCGTTCTGCTCTCGATCATTGGGTTCTGGCTGGTCGGACGCGCGGAAGCGGCCTTTGGCGCCATCGGCGTGCTGATCGTGCTGGGAGCGGTGTTCATGCTGCTTCGCAAGGGACTCGCGGAGTGGGGCAGATCGATTAGCGTGGCGTTTCGTGCGTGGCGAACGGCGCGGCGCCGGCGCTCGAGCTGGCGTCTCGCGGTCGGCGTGACGTTAGGCGTGATGGTGCTGCTCGCGGTGCTGCCGTGGACGCTCACGACGTCGGGGCGGTTCGTCGTCACGCCGGCGAGCACGATGGACGTAACCGCGCCGGACAGCGGCGTGATCGCGGCGGTATTCGTGCGCGAAGGCGTCGAGGTCCCAACTGGTGCCATGCTGGTGCGCGTGGTCGATCGGGATCTCGAGCGCGAGATGCTCGCGGCCGCAGGGGCGGTGGACTCGCTGAGCATGGCGACGTCGCGGGCGCGTGCCGCTCAGTCCACCGGAACTTTGGAGCGGCTCGAGGCAGAGCGGAGCGCGGCGGTCGCACGATTTACGGCGCTGCAGTCGCGGATCGATGGACTGACGCTGCGCGCGCGGTGGACGGGTACGGTCACGACGCCGCGGGTCCACGAGATCGAAGGGCGTCGAGTGCAGGCGGGCGACCGCATCATGCGCCTCGCAACGCTGGACACGCTCGAGGCGCGCGTCGCGCTCGCTCGTGCGGGAGCGGCCAGCGTCCAGAGGGGTCAGGTTGTGCACCTGATCGCCTACGGTGACGCCGCGAATCCGGTCGACGCCGTGGTGAGTGGAGTCGCGCCGGCGGGCGATCGAGATCGAGGGACAATCGAGATCCGCGTGCCCGTTGGGCGGTCCTTCGGCTGGCGCGCCGGCGCGACGGGGGAGGCGAGTGTCGAGCTCCGCCGCTCGACGGTGCTCATGGCGTTATGGTGGAACTTGAGACAAAAGATCCGCAACGATCTGTTCATCTGAGCCGCTCAGGAGAGCGATCTCGTCCGCCTTTTCGGCCAATTGCGTCGCGGCTCGTGTCGTGCATTGTTGAAGCGCTCCCACTCATCGAACCGAGGCAACGATGCGCTGGACACCGGGCGGACGCAGCAAGGATGTCGAGGACCTCCGCGGTCAAACCGGCGGCGGCGGAGGCGGGATGATGTTGGGGCGCGGCATGGGAATCGGCGGCGCTGTGATCGCCCTGATCCTGAGCCTCGTCTTCGGCGTGAACATCTTCGACAGTGGCGGCGGGAGTCCCGTGCCGCAGCAGCAGACTGCCCCGGGGGAGGCGGGGCAGCCAGTAAACAGCTCTCCGAAGGAGAAGGAACGATTTGACTTCGTCAACTTTGTCGTCGACGACGTTCAGCAAACGTGGGAGCAACTGCTCCCGAAGGTCGACGGCCAGCAATATCAGCATGCGAAACTCGCCGTTTTCCGCGAAGGGGTGCGCACGGGGTGCGGCGATGCACCGGCCGCAGTTGGTCCCTTCTATTGCCCGGTCGACGAGAAGGTCTACCTCGACCTTAGCTTCTTCGACGAGCTCGCCCAGCGCTTCGGTGCACCGGGAGACTTCGCCCAGGCGTACGTGATAGCGCACGAGTTCGGGCATCACGTCCAACACCTGCTCGGTATAGAGCAGCGCGTGAGGCAGATGCAGGAGTCACGGCCGGGCGCGGCCAACCAGCTATCGGTGGCGCTCGAGCTCCAGGCGGACTGCTTCGCCGGCGTGTGGGGGAACAGCACCTCTCAGCGCAAGCTGCTGGAGCAGGGTGACGTCGAAGAGGGCCTCGCCGCTGCGTCGGCGGTGGGCGACGACCGTCTTCAGGCGCAGGCGACCGGCACGATTCGGCCGGACACGTTCACCCACGGTACATCCGCGCAGCGCGCGCAGTGGTTCCGGCGCGGACTGGAGAGCGGCGATCCGAATTCCTGCGATACGTTCGGGGGCTTGGGACGAAGGTAAAGCTGGCGACTGGCGACAGGCGGCAGGCGGCAGGCGACACGTAAGAAGCGGAGAAC
>DATCGG010000474.1:0-8398 GCA_036509075.1 Gemmatimonadaceae bacterium | reverse complement strand
CCACTGTACATGCAGCTGGTCGCCATCCAGGCGCAGCAATCCGTGAATGGTCTCGCGCGTCGTCGTGATCGCGACACCGACGACGTCGTGCCGGCGGTGCAGCAAGAATGGGATGGCAGCCGAGTGAGGCATACTCAGTCGACGAGACCGAGCCGCTCCATCCGGGATCGCAGCGTGTTCGGATGAAGCCCGAGAATCTTCGCCGCCCCATTCGGACCGGAGATCACGCCCTCCGTCGCCTCGAGCACGCGACGGATGTGCCGCCGGTCGACGTCGTCGAGCGTGCCTAACGTTTCGTCCGCGATTGGCGCGAGCGTCTCCTTGCTCATCGGCCCGAGCGCGTCACGCACCTCCACCACCGGACCGCGCGACAGGACGCACGCGCGCTCGATCACGTTCTGCAGCTCCCGAATGTTGCCCGGCCACGAGTAGGCCTGAAGACGGTCCATGCTCTCCGGCGTGACTCCCTTGAGCGACTTGGCGAGTCGCCGCTGGAAGTGCGCCAGGAAATGCCTGACGAGCAGCGGGATGTCGGAGCGGCGCTCGCGCAGCGGCGGAACTCGGATCGGAAACACGTTGAGGCGATAGAACAGGTCGGCGCGGAAGCGCCCCGCGTTCACTTCCTCCTGCAGGTCCCGATTCGTCGCCGCGATCAGCCGTACGTCGACCGTGAGGGGCCGCGATCCACCCACCCGCTCGAACTCTCGCTCCTGCAGCGCACGCAGGAGCTTCACCTGCGTCTCGGCCGTCAGCTCGCCCACTTCATCCATGAACAGCGTGCCTTTGTCGGCGAGCTCGAATCGACCAATGCGTCGCTGGAGAGCGCCCGTGAACGCACCCTTCTCGTGCCCGAACAGCTCGGATTCGACCAGCCCGGGCGAGATCGCCCCGCAGTTCACCTTGATCATCGCGCGCGGCTTGCGCGGGCTGAGATCGTGAACCGCGCGCGCGATCAGCTCCTTCCCCGTCCCCGTCTCGCCGCTGAGCAGCACCGTCGACTCGGCCTCCGCGACCTGCCGCACCTGTCGCAGCACGGCCTTGAGCGCCGCGCTCTCGCCGATGATGTCCTCGAACCCTCCCTCGACGGAGATCTCCTCCTGGAGGTACGCGTTCTCCACTGCGAGTCGCTCGTGATCCTGCCTCATGTCCTCGAAGAGGCGCGAGCCCTTGACCGCGATCGCCGCCTGGTCCGCGAACAGCTGCATCGCCTCGAACTCGTCGGACTCGATGCGCTGGCCGGAGATCGTGTAGAAGACGCCGATCAGCTCGTCCCGACAGAGCATCGGATAGATGGCCAGCGCTTCGAACTCGTATCGCCGGGCGATCTCGCGCCACTCGGGAACCGTGACACGTGGATGGTCGCGCACGCCGTTCAGCAGCAGCGGTTCCTTCGACGTGGCGACTTCGCCGAAGAGCGGCGAGCTCATTGGAAATACGTGATACCGGCGCTCCACATCGTCGACCATGAGACCGGCGGCCGCGACCAGGTGCAGCGCCGGAGGGTCGCCGAATGACATGCCGGCTGGCCCGTGCTCCCTGCACCACGGGCACTCACTCGCCGACGCGTAGAGGTAGCAGCGCGCCTGGATCACCGCGTTCGGTCCTTCGGTGAGGCCGCGGAGTATCGCCTCGAGCGTGCCGCGCAGGTCGCGAGTCGCGGCCATGTGCCGCGTGGCGCGCCTGAGAATCGCGAGGTGGCGGGTGGGTCCGTCGGGGAGCGGCTGCTCGCCGCGAAGCTGCTGCGACTGCTCGTCGACGGTGGCCATTCCGCAATATTGCCGGCCCCATCGTGGGCACAAGAGCAGTCCCTGCGGGCAGGGTCACGACCCATCGTGAAGTTCCGACCCCTCGTTTGTCACGAAATACCGTGAGCATTCGACCCTCACTGATGCTCGCGACCGAATCCGACTCGACGGCGCAAGTCGCACTGGCCGAGTGAGTTGGCGCGCCGCAGTGCGCGAGCTCGTGACTGGCCTCCCCGTTGCCCTTCCGCATGGCGCACGACCGCGAGGTGCCCGGTGAAGGCAAGGCCCCGCGCGAACAAGCTCACGGAGATTCACAATGCATCCGCGTTCACATAGTCCATGGGGTTTACCCCTCGCGGCGTTCGCGCCGCTCGCCCTGTTCCTGCTCGCGGGCTGCTTCAGCGACGCCGCGGCAACGGAACGTCACACTGACTCGGAGCCACGCGTCGCCATCGTCGTTCGCGCCGCGACGCCGGTCATGCGCCGCATGATGGTCGCTGCTAGCGGCACCGTCGAACCGCGCGCGACCAGCGACGTCGCGTTCGAGGTGCCCGGAAAGCTCGTCACCGTCGCCGTCGACGAAGGCGATCGGTTGACCGCCGGCCAGCTTCTCGCGGCGGTCGATCGCACCAACTACGCGCTCGCCCTCGAGCAGGCGCAGCTGACCGCGCAGCGCGCGTCCGACGAGGCCCGCCGCGCTCGCATCCTCGCCGCCTCGGGCGCTGTCGCGCCTAACGACCTGGAAAAGGCCGTGAACGCCGAGGCACAGGCAAATGTCGCGCTGGCAATGGCTGAGAAGCGACTCCACGACACGCGCCTGGTGTCACCGCTATCCGGCATCGTGGCCCGACGCACCGCTAACCGAGGCGAGACCGTTCCAGCGGGCGCCGCCCTGTTCACGATCGTGGACATCGACACCGTCCGGGCGCGCGTCGCCGTGCCGGAATCCGACGTTGGCGTCATCGCCACCGGCGCGGTCGCCACGCTCACCGTCCCTTCGCTCGGCGACACCACCTTTACCGGTCACGTCCGCCTGGTCGGCGTCGCAGCCGACAAGATCACGCGGACGTTCGCGGTGGAAATCTCGGTCCCGAATACCGACCATCGGCTCAAGGCCGGCATGGTGGTCGAAACGTCGATCGAGACGCCTAACAAGGCGACGCGGCTCACCGTACCCGTGTCGGCGATCGTCCACGACGCCGAGGGCGCCACGCAACTGTTCATCTATGAGAGCAACGAGCAGCGCGTCCACACGCGCCGCGTAACGCCGGGCGTGATCGCCGGGAGCGAAGTGGAGATCACGAGCGGACTCGCGGAAGGCGAGCTGGTCGTGATCGGCGGGCAGCAGCAGCTTCGCGAAGGCATGCCGGCGCGGCTGACATCGACCTCGCACGTGCAGGGCGCGGCCCTCGGGAGTGGGCGATGACGTCCATCATTCGCGCGGCGATACGGAACCGCCAGGTCGTCTACGTGCTCACGGCCGCCGCGGTGATCGTCGGCCTGCACGCCCTCGTTGCCATGCCGCGTCGCGAGGACCCGAAGATCACGATCCGCCAGGGGCTCGTGCTCGCCATGTACCCCGGCGCCACTGCGGAGCAGGTCGAGGCCCAGGTCACTCGAAAGGTCGAGCCGCTGCTGTTCGGTTATGCCGAGGTGAAGAAGCAAAAGACCTATACGACATCGCGGTCGGGCGGGCTCGTGGCGAACGTCGAGCTCGAGGATTGGGTCACTGATCCCGATCGCTTTTGGGCGATGCTGCGACACGACCTCAACGAGATGCGCGCCCGTGAGCTGCCACCCGAGCTGATGGGCCCCATCGTCGACTCGAACTTCGGCGATGTCGTGGCCGTGCTGCTCACGGTCCACGGGCAGCGGTACGGCTCGCGGGAGCTCACGGAGTATCTCGACCGTATCGACGATGCGCTCCGCACCATTCCCACGGTCTCGAAGATCCGGCGCTACGGTGAGCAGCCCGAGGAGATCGCCGTCACGGTTCGTCCGGCACGCCTGGCCGAGCTCGGCCTAACGATGCAGCAGATTGCCGCCGCGCTCGGTCAGCGGAACGAAGTCCGGGACGGCGGCTCGGTCGCAGCAGGCACGAGCGACGCGGCGATTCGGCCGCAGGGCTTACTGCGAAACGAAGCCGAACTGCGGGAGCTGATCGTCGGCGCCACGCCGGCCGGGCAGGTGATTCACCTGTCGGACGTCGCGACGGTCGGCCGGCGGTACGCCGACCCTGATTACGTCGTCCGAGTGGATGGCGCGGGTGCGGTGCTCATGTCGGTCGAGATGCAGGCCGGCAACAACATCGTCGATTTCGGCAAGGCCATTCACGCGAAGATCGCCGCCGTGCGGAAGTCGTTGCCGAACGACCTCGCGGTCGACCTCGTCGCGGATCAACCGGCGATGGTGCAGCATCGCGTCTTCGACTTCGGCCGGGAGTTCGGCATCGCGGTCATTGCGGTCATTCTCGTGACGGTTGTCCTGCTGCCGCTGCGCGTCGCGGCGATGGCGGCGGTCGCCATACCGATCACCGTGGCGGTCACCATCGCGGTGCTCGACGTGCTCGGGATCGAGCTCCACCAGATCTCGTTTGCGGGTCTCGTGGTCGCCCTGGGCATGGTCGTGGATGACGCGATCGTCGTCGCCGACAACTACATCGAGAAACTGGATCACGGCTTCTCCCCGTTCGAGGCAGCGTGGCGCGGCGCCGGCGAGCTGGCGACGCCAGTGTTAGGTGCAACGCTCACCATCGTCGCGTCGTTCCTGCCGCTCGCGATCCTGATGCCGGGATACGTTGGGGAATTCATCCGCACGATGCCGGTGACCGTCTCGGTTGCACTGCTCTCGTCGTACGTCATTGCAATGTTCCTGACGCCATTGCTGTCGATGGCAATGATCACGAAGGGGCTCAAGCACGGCGTGAGCACGAAACCGCGTCGGACACCACTCGACGTCATGCAGGAGGGGTACGAGTGGCTGATGCAGCGAGCGATGCCGCGCAAGCGCCTCACGCTCTCGATCGCCGGCGGCGCGTTTGCCGCAGGGCTGGTCATGATGCGCATCGCGCCGCAGCGATTCTTCCCAACGGCGGAGCGCGATCAGTTCGTCGTGGATGTCTGGATGCCGGAAGGCACGCGGATCGAGGCGACGGACTCCGTGGTCACTCGAATCGCCGACGTCGTTCGGCGCGCGTCAGACGTCCGCACGGTTGCGACGTTCACCGGCGCCGGCTCGCCGCGCTTCTACTACAACGTCAACCCGGAGGCGCCAGCCGCTAACTACGGGCAGCTGCTCGTGAACACGACGTCCGTCGAGGCGACGACGGCGCTCGTCGCGACGCTGCGCGAGCCGCTGGCGGCAGTCGCTCCCGAGGCCCGTGTGTACGTGAAGGAGCTGCAGCAAGGCCCACCGCTTCAGGCTCCGATCGAGGTGCGCATCACCGGAGCCGACCTGCGGGTGCTTCGTACGCTGGCCGATTCGGTCACGCATCTGGTCGCGTCCACACCGGGAAGCGAGTACGTGAGCACGGACTGGAACGAGGATGCCTACGGACTCGCGCTCACGCTGCGTCGTGAAGTCGCCTCACGCCTGGGGATCACCGAGGCGACGATCGCCGGCCAGCTCGCAGCGGGCTTCGACGGCGCGCCGGTCTCGACGTTCTGGGAGGGCAGTCGCCGGATCGCCGTGCGTCTTCGCTACGAGGAACAACAGCGTCGTTCTCTGGCTGATGTTGCCAACGCGTACGTCACGTCGCCCGTCACCGGCGCACGCGTCCCGGTGAGGCAGGTGGCCGACGTTCGAGCGGACTGGCAGGCAAGTCGCATCGTCAGGCGGAACGGAGTCCGGACGCTCACGGTTCGATCGTACGCCAAGGACGGCGTGCTCGCGTCGAGCGTTCTCGCCGCGGTGAAACCGTCGGTCGCCCGGCTCGCGCTGCCCGACGGGTACGCGATCAGCTACGGTGGCGAGCTCGAAAACCAGGCCGAGGTGGAAGCGCCGATGGCCGTTGCGTTAGGCGTGAGCCTCATTGGCATCTTCGGCATCCTCTTCTTCCAGTTCCGGACGATCAGGTACCCGCTGATCGTGATGGTCTCGATCCCGCTCGCGCTGTTTGGATCGGCGTTAGGTCTCATCATCACACGCAACCCGTTCGGCTTCACGGCCAACCTCGGCCTGACCGCCCTGACCGGCGTCGTTGTCCGCAACGCGATCATCCTGGTGGAATACATCATCGAACGCCGCCGGCATGGCGTGGAGCTCGAGACTGCGGCTTTGGAGGCAGGGCGAAGACGGCTGCGTCCCATCTTCCTCACCACCATGGCCGCGGCCGCGGGTGTGATTCCCATGATCCTGTCGGGATCAACCCTCTGGTCGCCGCTCGCGAGCGTGCTCGCCGTCGGACTCGTCTGCTCCATGGTGTTTACGCTGGTGGTAGTGCCCGTGCTCTTCGTGATGGTTGAACGAAGAGCAGAACGTGGCGCCCAGCCATCCGTCGTGACGCCGGTGACGAAGCCGCATCTCACGCACTCGCCAGCGACGCTCGAGCCAGCTGCGATGGGCGCGGCGACCGCACTGGTCGTCGGAGCGCTGCTCGCGCTCGCGGTCCCTGGACCCATGAACGCACAATCACCAGCCATGCAGGCGCGGAACAGCGTTGTTCTAACGCTCGACGAGGCCATCACGATGGCGACCTCCAACAGTCGTCTGTCACGCATGGCTCGCGAAACGGTGAGCGAGAAGGCGGCGGCCGCCCGCGGCGCTCGGGCCGAGCTGTTCCCGCGGGTGAGTTTCGACGCGATTACCGTGACGAGCAATGCGAACACGTCGTTCGAGGTTCCGCGCGGATCACTGGGCACCGATGGCCTGGGCACTCCGATACCTAACGTCGCGCGGCGGGTCGATCAGGATGGCGCCTCCCTGGTGTTCGCTGGGCTCATGGTCAGTCAGCCACTCACGCCGCTATTCAGGATCGCGGAGGGCAGCCGCGTCGCGCGTGCCGCACTCGGCGAAAGCGAAGCCGAGCGTGCCACGACCGAGCTGGATCTAGCGCTCGCAGCCGAGAAACTATACGTCGGCGTATTGATGGCCGAGCGTCGACGTGACGCCGCACACGCAATGGTGGTCGCTCGGCGCGCCGTCTGTGCGGACGCCGAACGCGCGCTGAGCGCCGGCGTGTCCGTCGATGCGCGAGTCAGCGAAGCCCGCGCATCCGAGCTGGAAGCCGAACAGGCGCTCATGACAGCGTCGCATGCGGCGGAGGATGCACGCGCGGCGCTGAACGAGCTGCTCGGACTGCCGCTCGACGCCGCGAGTGCGCTCGCCGTCCCGCCCGCGCCGTCACCGGTGGATGATCTGGCGTCTCAGGTCACAGTCGCTGCCAGGCAGCGCCCCGAGATCGCTGCGGCGTCCGCGAAGGTGGACCAGGCGCGTCACGCAAAGGACGCGGCGCGCACCGAGTACATCCCGGACGTGTCAGTGTTCGTGCGTCAGTCGTACCAGGACGCGGTGGCGTACGTGCCGACGAACAACTTCAGCGCTGGCGTGCAGGCGAAGTGGAATGTGCTCGACTTCGGACGGCGGTCCGCGCAGGTGGACCAGCGGTCTGCTACGCTGCGACTCGCCGAGGAGGCCCTTGCACACGTGCGAGATCAGGTGGCGCTGGAGGTCGAGAAGGCGTACCGCAATGCGATTCGCGCGGATCAGCTCGTGGGAGTGGCTCGTCAGGCGCTGGTCGCCAGGCAGGATGCGGAGCGCCTAACGGCTGGTCAGGCGGCGGCGGGCGTTGTGGTCTCCGCTGCGGCTCAGGAGGCGGCCGCGAATCGGACGGCGGCGGAGAGTGCGTTACTCGAGGCCGAGTTGGGGGCGCATGTGGCACATGCGGAGTTGGCGCGCGCGGTCGGCGCTCGGAATTCCCGCAGTTTGGCCTCGCGCGAGCCGTGAGGGACGGCAGACGGCAGAGAACTGCAGACGGTAGACGGCAGGTGGCAGATGGCAGATGGCGGAGAACAAATCGAGATGGGCGGCGCGCCGCCTGTCGCGTGTCACCTGTCGCCTGCCGCCTGTCGCCTAGAAATGCAGCGCCATACCGCTCGATATCGACAAGTCGTTGCGCGTCTGCCGCGAGTCGAGCTCACCGGAGAGGCCCTTGAAACCCGAAACGTAGTTGCGGACTTCCACCCGCCAGCCAAAGCGGCCCATCAACAGCTCCGCGCCGCCAGCACCGTAACCGGCAACGCTGTACTGCGTCTCCGACTCGCGATCGTCGTAGTCGTAGGCGCGGCCGCCCATGCCGAGGCCGAGGAACGGACGAATCCGCAGCGCGGTCGTGAGGTGCTTCTCGAGTCCGGCTTCCGCGCCGATGTCGTACGAGAAGACGTTGACATCATTGGTCGTCGTCGACCTGTCCTCGGCGGACGAGTACGCGAACCTGCCGACTGCGGAGAAATGGCGATTGAATGCGTACGCGCCAAGGAGGCCGGCGCCGAAACCGTTCTCCAGGGTGTTGGCGTGCGCGCCCGTCGGGACGAACGCCGTGGTGAACGGACTGAGCTCGAAGCGGCGCGACACCGGCTGCTGAGCGGCAGCGATGCCTGACGCGAAGACAAGAGCGAGCAGCGCGGCCGACGAGCCGCGCACAAGTGGCAATGCGT
>DATCGG010000473.1:0-9707 GCA_036509075.1 Gemmatimonadaceae bacterium | reverse complement strand
ACCTTCTCGATTTTCGAATTGCCGATGACTGATTCCGTTCTCGCGCAGGTGCACGTCGTCCTGTACGAGCCCCAGAACCCCATCAACATCGCCGCCGTGGTTCGCGCCATGAAGAACATGGGCGTGAGCTCGCTGCGTCTCGTCCGGCCGGTCGAGTACGACCCGTATCGGCTGGAGGGCATCGCGCACGACACGAACGACATCATCGAGCGCATCCAGACGTACATGGACCTCGACTCGGCGATCGCGGACTGCGTCCATGTCGCAGCCTATACGGCGCGGCGGCGAGCCGCGAAGTGGATCGTCACGGATCCGCGCGGGTCTGCGGCCGACATTCTGGCGGCGACGCGTCATGGACCCGCGGCGATTCTGTTCGGGCGCGAAGACAACGGGCTCCCGAACGACGCGCTGGATCGCGCGCGGACCGTCGTGAACATTCCGACCACGGACCACGCCTCGCTGAACCTCGCGCAGGCCGTGCTGGTGGCGCTCTACGAGCTGCACTTGGCGGCTGGCGATGCGACACGAGTGATCGGGCCGCCGCGCGACGAGGCCCCGCCCGCGACGACCGAGCAATACGAGCGACTGTTCGCGAACGCGTCCGAAGCCCTCGAGATCATCGCCTTCTTCAAGACTCGCTTTCCCGAGCACATCATGCGTAGTGTTCGGTCGTTGGCGTTTCGGGCAAACCCGGACGCGCGCGAGATCGAGCTCATGCGCGCGATGGCGATCGAGGTCGTGCGCGCCACGGAGCGTGAGCGGAAGCAGCACGCCGCCGCGCTCGAGCGCGCGCTGGGCACGCGCCCGCCGGATGCCTAACGCTTTTCGTCTCTCGATTTTGCTTCGATTCCCGATTCCCGATTCCCCGTCCCGGTTCCCCGTTAACAGTCATGAGATTTTCTCGCTTATTTGGCAAACCCGAGGAGCCGCAACAGCCCGAAGAACCTGAGCAGCAGGACGCAGAGGCTGTCGCGGACAACGGCGCCGCCGACGGCGAGGAATACGAAGGCGTTCCCGAGGGGGACTCCGACGCAGACCTCGACCAGCAGTGGCGTGGCCGCGCTGCCGACGTGATCCCCGGCGGAGCGTCCACCGGCAGCAAACGACCGGCGGCCCTCTACGGAGAAGGCACCGCCTTCGGTCCCACGCATTACACGCGGGCGTCGGGATGTCACATCACGACCGCCGGCGGCCACACGTTGATCGACTGCACGATGGCGCTCGGAAGCGTCGCCATTGGCTATGGCGACGAGACCATCACGCGCGCCGTGCTCACCGCCGCGGCGCTCGGCAACGTGTGCGGCTTGTCGCACACGAGTGAAGTCGACATTGCCGATCGGCTGTGCGACATCATCCCGTGTGCCGAGCAAGTCCGCTTCCTCAAGAGCGGCGCGGAGGCTGTCTCCGCGGCAGTGCGTATCGCGCGCGCCTACACGGGGAAGAGCAAGATCGTCGGGTCGGGATATTTCGGCTGGCACGACTGGGCGAACGACGGCCGGGGGATCCCTGCGAGCGCGCGGTCGGACACGCTGAGAGTTCCATTCGACGACGTCGCGGCGCTCGAGCGCGCGTGTCAGCAGGCCGGGGCGGACCTCGCGGCGATTCTCCTCGAGCCGGTCGTCGAAAAGTTGCCGTCGAACGAATGGCTCGAGGCAGCGCGGAGATTGTGCGATGCGCAAGGCGCCGTGCTGGTATTCGACGAGATGAAGACTGGCTTTCGCCTGCGCCCGGGCGGCTTCCAGGAGTACGGCAGCTTCGAACCGGATCTCGCGGCGTTCGGCAAGGCGATGGCGAACGGGTTCCCGATAGCCGCCGTCGTCGGACGCGCGGCCGTCATGGAAGCCGCCGCCGACACGTGGATCTCATCGACGCTCGCCGGTGAAACGACGGCGTTGGCCGCGGTCGCCGGTGTTCTCGAGTGGCACGACAAGACCGAGGTGTGTGACACGCTCTGGCGAACCGGTGAGGAAATGATGGGGGCCATCAGGCGAGCCATCGCGGCGAGCGGCGCGGAAGGCGTGAGCATCGAGGGCATTGCGCCGATGTGGTTCCTGCGCTTCGACACGCCCGAACGAGAGTCGCGATTCCTCGAGTTGGCGTTGGAGCAGGACGTGCTCTTCAAGCGCGGTGCCTACAACTATGCGGCCATCGCGCATGACGAGCAGACACTGATCGACATCGAGCACGCCGCGAGCTCGGCGCTCGTCCAGCTCGTCGAGGAGACACAGCCCTGATGGTGTCAGCCGCGCCGCTGGCGGGTCCCACTCCGCTCATCGACGTCCACGCGCATTTCTTCTTCGAGGGCTGCGGCCGCGCGGAATGGGACGCGCTGAACCAGGCGCGGTTCCGAGCGGGCGAGCGCATCGGGATCTCGATTCACGTCGCATCCATTCTTGGCTCGTGGGGTCGGTTCTCCCCGACGTACTTCGCGTCGCCTACCGATACGACGCGTGGCAACGACGCGATGCAGGCCATCGCCGAGCGGAATCCCGACCGAGTGCGTTGGTACGTGGCGGTCAACCCTAACGACACGGCGTTCGCGCTCGCCGAGATCGATCGCCGTGTCGCTGCTGGCGCCATCGGCGTGAAGCTGGCCGCCGCTCGGCGCGCCGATGATGTGCTCCTCGATCCGATCGCCGAACGGGCAGCGGAGGGCGGCCTTCCGATTCTGCACCACATCTGGCAGCATCGACGCCGTCACTGGCCCGGTCAGGACGCGAGCGATGGCGCGGACCTCGCGCGCCTCGCCGCCAGACACCCGAAGGCGAGCTTCATTCTGGCCCACATCGGTGGGGGAGGGGATTACCGCCACACGTTCGCGGCCGTGCACGACGTCCCCAACGTCTACCTCGATCTCTCGGGCAGCGGCGTCGACCGCGGGATGCTCGACGATGCCTACGCGGCGGTTGGAGCGACGCGACTGCTCTGGGGCGCCGACATCACCCTCTGCACGGGCCTGGCCAAGCTGTGGGCCCTGGAGGTAATCGGCCTAACGAGCGAGGAGATGGCGGATGTGAGGTGGAGGAATGCGGTCCGGGTTTTTCCGCAATTGAAGTGGGGGCAGGGAACCGGGAACGGGGAACCGGGAACCGTGATCCCGCATCGGAGTCACGGTTCCCAGTTCCCCGTTCCCGGTTCCCGTCAGTGATCGACACCAACGCCTACATCGGCGGCTACCCGTTTCGCCACATCCCGCACCCCGAGCCAGCCATCCTCGCAAGTGTGCTCGAGCGCGAGAAGCTCGACGGGGCGTGGGTCGGACATTTGCCGTCCGCGTTCTATCGAGATCCCACGCCGGGAAATGACGAGCTCTTTGCCGCGCTCGCGCCGCATCCGAACCTTCGCCCGGCGCCTTCCATCCGACCCGACTGGCCGGGCTGGGAACGCGCGCTCGCGTCGGCCATCGACCGTGGCGCACGTGCCGTACGCGCGTACCCGCCGCAGTGGGGCCTCGGCCCCGACGATGCGAGCATGCGCTCGTTATGCGCGGCATGCGGCGAGGCGGGCATCGCGCTCGTCTTCACGGCGCGGTTCGAAGACTTGCGGCAGCGCCACTGGATGGACCAGGCCGGAGACCTGAGCGCCGCAGCCGTTCGCGCCGTGGCCCGCGGCAATGGGCGAACACGTATCGTCGTCTGCTCGGCGGGGCGGGGCACGATCGAGGAAGTGCACTGGGGTCTGACCCCGGCCGAGCGCGAGCTCGTGTTCTGGGACATTTCATGGATCTGGGGCCCGCCCGAGGACGAGTTGGCGTTGCTGCTTCGTACGATCGGCGCCGACCGGTTCGTGTACGGAACCGCCTGGCCGTTGCGTCTCGCGCAGACGCCGCGCGCGAACCTGGCGCTCCTGCCTGACGAGTTGAAACACGTGCGGCTTGCCGATCCGTCGGGCTGGTGAGGTATGACCAATCGCATTTTGAAAGTGGCCTCAACGCCCATTGAGGATCTTCGCAAAAAGCTTCTACGTCGGAGCTTGCGTCATGTCCCAGGCCTTGTCATACTTCCGCACTTGGCGGGGCCTTGTGAAAATCTTCACAAGGTCGACAACCGCGCTCGGAATTCCATCCTCGGTCCTCTTCGATGACCAGCAGGCGAAAGTGGGCGCTCGTTCCGGGGTTCGTTGCACTGGCTGGCGCTGTCGCCTTCCTCTCTGCGTACAGCGGCGCCTCCTCCTCGCAGAATTTCACCCCCGAACAGCCGATCAACTTTCCGCACCCGACGCACGTCCAGAAGCTCGGGATGAACTGTCTGTATTGTCATTACGCGGCGAACAAGTCGCCGGACCCCGGACTCCCCGCCGTCGGCACGTGCCTCGGATGCCACAACCAGATCGAAGTCGGTCCGAACCGTCCGAAGATCGACAGCATCCCCGCGCGGCAGAGCGCCGAAATCAAGAAGCTGCTCGACAACTACGCGGATGCGAGCGGCAAGCCCAAGAAAGCCATTCCGTGGGTCCGCATCCACAAGCTTCCTGAGTACGTGCACTTCCCGCACATGCGTCACGTGAACGCCGGCGTGGCGTGTCAAAGCTGCCACGGCCAGGTGCAGCGCATGCAGCGCGTCTACCAGTTCTCCTCGCTCAACATGGGCTGGTGCGTCAACTGCCACGTCAACGGCTACAAGCCCGCCGACGCCGTGCGGAACACGGAGGGCTATCCGACCGCCGCGGATGAGGCCCTGCCGCCGAAGAAAGCTCGCTACGATTGCAGCGCCTGCCATTACTGATTCGAGATCAGCTCACATGACCGAACGCTCGGGGTCCGCAGGCGTCAAACGCCGCGACTTCCTCAAGGTCCTGGGCGCCGCGGGCGCCGTCACGACCACCGTCGGATGCTTCCAGGAAGACGTCGAGAAGCTCATCCCCTATCTGGTCTCACCCGACGACACGGTCCCGGGAGTTTCCACCTATTTTGCCACGACGTGCCGCGAGTGCGCCGCCGGGTGCGGCCTCATCGCGGAGACGCGTGACGGCCGCGCGATCAAGCTCGAGGGCAATCCCGCGCACCCCGTCAACCATGGCGCGTTATGCGCGCGTGGCCAGGCGTCGCTCCAGGGGCTGTACAATCCGGACCGCTATCGCCACCCGATGGCGCGAAAGAACGGAAAGCTCGAGCGCATAACGTGGGATGAGGGTATCCGGACGCTGCGCGAGCGAATTGCCGGCCTTGGCGCCGGCGCGGCCAACGCGGTGTTCGTGAACCAGCACGAGACGGGCAGCTTCGCCGCGTTCCTCGATCAATGGCTCGCCGGGTATGGCATGCCAGCGCACGTCGCCTACGATGGCGAAGCGCCGCACGCGGTGATGCAGGCCAACCGGCAGAGCTACGGGTCCGCCTGGCCCGCGCTCGACTTCAGCGCCGCGAAGCTGATCGTCGCCATTGGCGCGGACTTCATCGAACTGTGGGGCGCATCGGTGACGCAGCAGCTCTCGTTCGCCGATGCGCGCGCGAAGCTTGCCGACGCCCCGCGGTTCGTCTACATCGGCCCGCGCCGCTCACTCACCGGCCTCAACGCCGACGAGTGGATCGCCTGCAAGCCGGGCAGCGAGCTCGCGATCGTGAACGCGCTCGCGGGTAAGGGCGATGTCGCGGCGGCCGCCACCGCGGGCGGCGTCGACCAGGCCGTGCTCCAGCGTCTCGCCGGAGAGATCGCCGCCACGAAGCCGAGTCTCGTGCTGTCGGGCGTGACGACCGCGAACGCGCTCGACGTCGCGCTCGCCGTGAACGCGCTCAACGTGGCGGCCGGGAACGTCGGCGTCACGATCAAGCCGGCGGAAGCGCTCACCGCCTTCGATCGCGTCGGGTCGCCTAACGACCTGCGCGACGCCGTCCAGCGCATGGCGAGTGGGGCCGTCCCGATCGCGATGTTCCGCGGCGTGAACCCGGTGTACGTGCTGCCGAAATCGCTGCGCGTCGCCGAGGCGCTCGCGAAGGTGCCGTTCAAGGTGAGCTTCTCGCCGTTCCCGGACGAAACGACTGAGCTCTGCGACCTCGTTCTCCCGGACGATCACTTCCTCGAGTCGTGGGGGGATGCGGAGTCCGTCCGCGGCAGCGTCTCGCTGCAGCAGCCGGCGATGGACCGCGTGTTCGACACACGCGCGACCGCGGATGTGCTCATCGGCGTCACGAAGGGCGATCCCGCGACGGCGAACCGCATTCCCGCGGCGGACTATCGGTCGTGGCTGATCGGACGCTTCCCGGGCGGGGCGCAGGCGTTCGGCGCAGCGCTCGCGCGCGGCATGGCACCAGGGTCTGCGGCGCAGAGCACCGGCACTCCTCGTACCGTTGCCGCCGCCCAGCCTCCCGCGCCGGCACCGCTCGAGGGGCAGCAGGGTGATTTCTACTTCGTGGTCTATCCGTCGCCGGTCCTGGGCGATGGTCGCGCGACCAACAAACCGTGGCTCCAGGAGTTGCCCGACCCGGTCACGAAGATCGCGTGGCAATCATGGATCGAGATTCACCCGACCACCGCGGCGCGCCTCGGGATCGAGAACGGCGACCATATCACCGTCACCACGGCGGCCGGCACCGTCACCGCGCCCGCATACGTCTACCTCGGCGTTAGGCAGGACGTGGTGGCGATGGCAACGGGGCGCGGCCACACGGGATACGGACGATACGCGCAGAATGTCGGCGTGAACCCGTTGGACGCGCTCCCCGTCGCGCACGACGCGAGCGGCGGTCTCGCACTTGCGACGGTCAAGGCCCGGATTGCGAAAACGGCGGACCATTCGCCGATCGTCAGCACCGAAGGCTCGGCCCGGCAGCACGCGCGTGGCATCGGTCGGGCCGTGACCGCGGCTGAACTGAATGGCCCCGAGGAAGAGGAAGTCGAGCACTTTGCCGGCGACAACAAGCACGACTTCCTGCCGGGACTTCGGTCGCCCGTCGCGAACGACGCGCAGGGCGTGTTAGGCAACCCCAAGTCGAAGGACAAGGGGATGTACGATCCGGAGCACTGGAGCGGCATGGCGAAGCGTCGATGGGCGATGGCCATCGACCTCGCGCGCTGCACCGGCTGCTCGGCGTGCGTCACGGCGTGTTACGCCGAGAACAACATCCCCACGGTTGGTGCGCCGTGGCAGGGTCGCTCGCTGCGCCCGTTCCACTCGGGCGATGGCAATGGATGGGACACGCGTCCCGGCGCGAATATCCTCAAGGGCCGCGAGATGCAGTGGATCCGCATCGAGCGCTACTACGAGGGTGGCGAAGACGGCTCGTCGGATTTCGACACGCGCTTCGTCCCGATGATGTGCCAGCACTGCGGCAACGCGCCGTGCGAGCCGGTGTGCCCGGTGTACGCGACGTACCACTCGCCGGACGGCCTGAACGTCCAGGTCTACAACCGGTGCGTCGGCACGCGCTACTGCTCGAACGGCTGCCCATACAAGGTCCGCTACTTCAACTGGCACGGTTACGGTGAGCCGGCACGTCGCCAATACGCGTTCCCCGAACCGCTCAACTGGCAGCTGAATCCAGATGTCACGGTCCGCGGGAAAGGCGTGATGGAGAAGTGCTCGTTCTGCGTGCAGCGCATCCGCGAGGCTGAGCATCGCGCGAAGCTCGAGGGGCGACCCCTCGCCGCGGATGAGTTCACGACGGCGTGCGCGCAGGCGTGCCCTTCACGGGCCATCACGTTCGGTGACGCTGCCGACGAGAATTGGAGCGTCGCACGTCTCGCCGAAGACCGACGCGCGTATCACGTGTTCGAGGAGCTGAATACCTTCACGGCGGTGGTCTACTTGAAGAAGGTCAATCACCCCGCGGGAGGCGCGCGCTGATGGCGACCGTCGCTCGCCCCCGAGGCGCAACGGATCTCTCCCCGAGACCGAACGTCGCGTCGGCCAATCAACAGCTTCCTGGCGTCGCCGATTACGAGCAGGTCGATCGCGACATTGGCGGCAGCCTCACGCCCACGGCCGGGTGGTTCGGTGCGCTCGCAGTTGCAGTCGCGCTGTTCCTCTGGGGGGCCGGCACCTGGACCTACCAGATCTATTGGGGTCTCGGGAACGCCGGCTATAACCCGCCGGTGATGTGGGGCGTGTACATCATCAGCTTCGTCTTCTGGGTAGGTATCGGCCACGCGGGCACGCTGATCTCCGCCATTCTGTACCTCTTCCGTGCCGGCTTCCGCACCACGATCTACCGGTGTGCCGAAGCAATGACGGTGTTCGCCGTCATGACGGCGGGGCTCTTCCCGATCATTCACATCGGCAGGCCGTGGAAGTTCTTCTGGCTGATCCCGTACCCGAACTGGCGGCTCATCTGGCCGAACTTCAAGAGTCCGCTGGTGTGGGACGTGTTCGCCATTTCGACCTACCTCACCGTCTCGGCCACGTTCCTGTACGTGGGGCTCGTCCCGGACATCGCCGTGCTGCGCGACCGCGCGACGAACCCGGTGCGCAAGCGGATTCTCGCCATCATGTCGTTAGGCTGGCGGAACTCCGAGAAGGAATGGCGTCACTTCGCGAGGATGTATCTCTTCCTCGCCGCCTTCTCAACGCCGCTCGTGCTGTCGGTGCACTCCGTCGTGTCGTTCGACTTCGCGATGGCCATCAACCCCGGATGGCACACGACGATCTTCCCGCCGTACTTCGTGGCCGGCGCAATCTTCTCCGGCATCGGGATGGTGTTCACGATCATCATCCCGATCCGCAAGTTCTTCCGCCTCCAGCATTACGTCACGATCAACCACCTCGACGCCGCCGCCAAGCTCTGTCTCTTCACGAGCATGGTGGTCGGGTGCGCGTATCTCGTCGAGTTCTGGGTGGCCTGGTACTCCGCCAACCAGTTCGAGCAGAAGTATTTCTGGAACCGCGTGTTCGGCGAATGGTGGTGGGCCGCCTGGATCATGCTGACGTGCAACATGGTCTTCCCGCTCTCGCTGTTCTCGCAGCGGCTGCGACGCAACCCGGCCTGGTTGTTCATCCTCAGCATCTTCATCAACCTCGGGATGTGGTTCGAGCGGTTCGTGATCATCGTGCCGACGCTCTCGCACGAGTTCGAACCGTGGCAATGGGCGCACTATGTGCCGAGCTGGGTGGACATCTCGATCCTTGTCGGATCGTTCGGCTGGTTCTTCATGTGGTTCCTGCTGTTCATCAAACAGCTGCCAGTGATCGCCATCGCTGAGGTGAAGGAGATTGTGCCGCCGAAGCTGCGGAGCCCGCACCCGCACGAGGATGCGATCGACGTGACTGGTCAACACCAGGCATACGAGCCTGACACGCCAGGGGAGTTCGCCTGATGGGTATCGTTGCCGTTTTCCGAGAGCTCGACGCGGCAGTGGATGCGATCGAGGATCTGAAGCGACAGAAGGTCGCGGACGTGACGGTCTATACGCCGACGCCCCGCCACGAGATCGACGAGGCGGTGGCCGCGCCAATGAGCCCCGTTAGGCGCTTCACGCTCATCGGCGGCTTCTGTGGCGCGTGCTTCGGCTACTGGATCGCGATCTGGACGTCGGACTACTGGCCGCTCGTGGTCGGTGGAAAGGCCGTCGCGTCGTGGATTCCGTATACGATCATCGGGTTCGAGGTGATGGTGCTCATCGGTGCATTGTCGACCGTCGCGGGCATGTTCATCAACTCGCGCGTCCCGAAGATCACATTGACCGTGGGCTTCGATCCGCGGTTCACGCACGGCCATTACGGGATCTGGGTGCCGGGTGCGCCCGATCGAGCGCGTGCCGTTGAGGAAACGCTGCGGC
>DATCGG010000472.1:0-4117 GCA_036509075.1 Gemmatimonadaceae bacterium | reverse complement strand
AAGAAGCGGGACCCGATGTCCGGCATGCCGGGCATGAAGCACGACTCATCGAAGGCGACCGCCGCTCAGCCGGGCGGGAAGCCGGCCGTTACTCAAGCGCCGGCGCACATGGCAGGAATGCCGGGCATGCGCGGGGACAGCATGGCTGCGGGAATGCCGATCCCCATGCCCAAGGGCATGCCGATGATCCCGGGGCTGGTCGGGTTGACTCCGCCCGTGAGCTCGTTCCTTCCGGGTGCAGGTGTCGATCCCGCAACGGTGCCGTCCGCGAAGCCGACCCAAACGGTCCGGCTCGAGGACGGCGACACGCTCGACCTCACCGCCGGACTCGTCAGGCGCACCATTCGCGGGCAGCGCTTCGTGATGTACGCGTTCAACGGGATGGTGCCCGGGCCGCTCCTCCGCGTCGCCCAGCAGGCGACCATCACGGTTCGCTTCCACAACAGGATCGACCTGCCGAGCACCGTCCACTGGCACGGGCTGAGACACGACAACCGGTTCGACGGCGTCGCGGGCCTAACGCAGAAGGAGGTCGCGCCGGGCGAGGACTTCACGTACACCGTTCATTTCCCGGATGCCGGCGTGTACTGGTATCACCCGCACGTGCGTGAGGACATCGAGCAGGCGATGGGCCTCTTCGGCAACATGGTGGTCGACGCGCCGGAGCCCGACTACTACTCGCCGGTGAATCGCGAGCTGTCGCTCGTGCTCAACGATCTGCTCATCAACGCCGACTCACTGATTCCATTCGGAAAGGAAGCGCCGACGTACGCGCTGATGGGCCGTGTGGGCAACGTCCTCACCGTGAATGGAGAGCCGAACTACAAGCTCTCGGTGAAGAAGGGCGAAGTGGTGCGGTTCTTCTTCACGAACGTCTCCAACTCGCGCACCTACAACCTGTCGTTCGGCGGCGCGCCCATGAAAGTCGTGGCCAGCGACGTGAGTCGCTTCGAGCGCGAGGAGCGTGTGGCGAGTGTCGTGCTCGCGTCGGCCGAGCGGTACGTGGTGGAGGCGCGGTTCGACAAGTCCGGGCGCTACGCGCTCGTGAACGCGATCCAGGCCATCAACCACTACGAGGGTGAGTTTGCCCCCGAGGTGGACACGTTAGGCATCGTTACCGTGACTGACGCGCCCGCATCGCCGGACTACGCATCGCGATTCTCCGCGCTGCGCGCGTACCCCGCCGTGTCGCGGGACGTGGATCGCTTCCGCGAGTACTTCGACAGGGCACCCGACGAGCGCCTCACGCTCACGGTCAGGCCCAACTCGCTGCCGCTCGCAACCGTGCAGTTCATGAACGTCGACACCGCGTACTACGCGCCGGTCGAGTGGGTGGACGGCATGCCCGACATGAACTGGCTGTCGACGAGCAAGCAGGTGAAGTGGATCCTCCGCGAGGATGCGACGGGCAAGGAGAACATGGACATCGACTGGCACGTGAAGGCCGGTTCGGTGGTGAAGCTGCGGATCTTCAACGATCCGAAGTCGTTTCATCCGATGCAGCACCCGATCCATCTGCACGGGCAGCGGATGCTCGTCGTGTCGCGTGATGGCGTGAAGACCCGGAACCTCGTCTGGAAGGACACTGTCATCATCCCCGTCGGTTCGACCGTGGATCTGCTCATCGACGCGTCCAATCCCGGTCAGTGGATGCTCCACTGCCACATCGCCGAGCACCTCGGCTCCGACATGATGGCCGTGATGCACGTGGACGGCGGCGGCAGCTGACATATTCGGTGGGCCAAACCAGGCGGCCGGCTCGAGGCGAGTCGGCCGCTTTCTATTGACACCAGTATTGTACTAGTATTAGACTGGTTTAAAACCAGACTCGGAGGGCGGCGCATGCGAGTTGGCGATTTCAGCGTCGAGGTCATCGGCGCCGGTGGTGGGGCGACGCACGAGCTCGAATCCGGCCACGTCGTTGCCCGGCCCGGGCAGGTGTACGTCCTCCGACTCCGCAACCACGGGCCGCTGCGCTGCGTGGCGGAAGTCTCGATCGACGGTCATGGCGTGACGGGCAACGGCCTGGTGATCAACCCGTGGAGCACGGTCGATCTCGAGCGGCCGATTCATGCCTCGGAACGTGGCCGGTTCACCGTCATTGCGGAGGGGGACGAGCGTGTGTTCGGGCCGGATGGTGGCCGCGACAACGCGGCGCTCGGGCTCATTGAAGCCCGATTCCGGCGTGAGCTGCCTAACGCCGCGCGCCCCGAGCCGGTCTACGAGCCGACCATCCCTCGCCCGATCGTCACCATGCCGTCGCCCGGGCCGAGCTCACCCGAGCCCGGACCAACACCACCACGACGACCGATGGCGCCGCCTGACTGGACCCCGCTGACGTGGCAGGCGCAGACGACCGGGTCTACGGACGGCGCGGCAATCCCGAGGGCTCGCTCCGGCCTGTCTCCGTTCGCGCGGTTCACGTCGCTCCTGGCGCGCATGGCCCCGGATGTCTCGGTGGAATCACCTGCCATGCCCGGGCAGATCACGGGTGGCGTGGAACGGGCGGCCGGGACGGGCCTGACCGGCAGCTCTGCCCAGGAATTCGTGTCGGTGTCGGTCGGTGCGCTCGAGACCGAGGCAACGGTGATTCGCCTGCGGCTCGTCATTGGCGCCGAGGAGGCACTTGCGACTCCACGCCCGCTGCCGAAGACTGGCGACGTGCCGGCGCGACCGGCGCCGCGGCCGTAGCGAGCGTCCCATGTCGAGACATAACGCTCACGTGGCATCGAATGGCGAGCGGTCCGCGGAGCGCATCGAGGCCGAGCGCGTGGTGGTCGGGGAGCTGGACGCATGGCGCGCGCGCATGCTGCCGGATCCATCGGCGCCGCTCGATGCGGAGGCGCTCGCACAGCTCGTCGTCTCGTGCCTCACTACGTTAGGCATCGATGTCCCGGACTTCTCGGTCAACACGGTCCACTATTACCGCCGCAAGGACATTCTGGACGCGCCGGCCGGACGGACGTCGGCGGCGCGGTACGACCTGCGGCATGTGTGGCAGGCCGCGGGCGCGCGGTTGGCCGGTCACCTCGGGCTCGTGACGCTCGCGGAGGCGCGCACCATGATGCGCGGGGCGGACGAGCGCGCGCTCGTGGCGTTCGTCGCTGCGCGGGTGGTCGATGCGCGTGCGCGGGTCCATCTGCGCAAAGCGTCGGCGTCGGTCATCCACGCTCGGCCGCTGCCCGGCGTCTATCCCGCCGCGCCGGCGGCGGCGCGCGCTGTTGCGACCGATGTCGCGTCACTCCCGCGCGGTGGAGTGCCGGCGCTCCTCATTCCGCTCGCGGGCGATGCGTGGTGCGTGGTGCCGGCGAGCCATCCCGCGCACCACTCGCCGGCGTCCGCGGCGGAGCTCGTGCGTGAGCTGGCGTCCGCGCTGCGTGTTCCGCTCGAGCCCCAACCGCTCGCCGTCAGGGCGGGCGCTGAAGCCTAACGATACAGTCATGCCGTCCATCTATCTCCCACAGGTCATCGAGCGCTCGAACCGCGGCGAGCGCGGCTACGACGTCTTCTCTCGGCTCCTCCTGGACCGCATCATCTTCCTCGGCACCGAGATCGATGATGACGTCGCGAACCTGATCATCGCGCAGCTGCTCTTTCTCGAGGCCGACGGGCCGGGGAAGGACATTCACATGTACATCAACTGTCCCGGTGGCAGCGTGTCGGCGGGGCTCGCGATCTACGACACGATGCGGTACCTCGAGTCGCCGGTCGGCACGATGTGCATGGGCATGGCGGCGAGCATGGGGTGCTTCCTGCTCGCGGCGGGCCATCCGGGGAAGCGCCAGTCGCTGCCGCATGCGCGCATCATGATGCACCAGCCGTCGCAGTCGGGTGCGGTGCAGGGTGTGGCGGCGGACATCGAGATTCGCGCGAAGGAAATTCTGTACATGCGCGCGAAGATGTTCGAGCTGCTGGCTCGGCACAGCGGACAGCCACTGGAGCGGATCGAGCGGGATTTCGATCGGGATCGGTGGATGGCGGCGCCGGAGGCTCAGCGGTACGGACTGATTGATGCCGTGGTGGAGACGCGAGATGCGGCCGGAGCAGCGGTCACGTTGTCATCAGGCGTGAATCGTTAGGCGGGACTCGGGACTCGGGACATCGGGACATCGGGACA
>DATCGG010000471.1:0-8180 GCA_036509075.1 Gemmatimonadaceae bacterium | reverse complement strand
GGTGTTGGTGGCTGTCGCAACCGTCAGAGCGGTCGCGAGCGCGAGCGTGGAGAAAGTGGTTCGCATAGGGCCTCCGGGAGTCCCTTCGCCTCAAAGGTGACGTGTTCGTACCTCGTCCTGCCAACACGTCGAACGAGCGAGCGCGAAATCGACAGGCGGGGATGGGGGATGAGGGATGAGGGATGCGGGTAGAAAGCGAGAACCCTCGGAATGCCGCTCTGAGCAAGTCGAGCGTCCCGAGGGTTTCCGCATCTTCCCCCTTCCCCCATCCCTCATCCCCCTTCCCTCAACCCTTGAGCCTTCCCACCTCGAGCATCGTCACCATCTCGGCAATGCGCGCTGCGCGCGTCTCCGGTCGCTTCGCCTGATCGATCCAGCGGAGGAAGTTCTTTCGGTAGAACGGGGCGACGGATTGAAAGAACGTCTCGGCTTCCGGTGACGCGCCGAGCGCCTGGGTGATGTCGTCGGCGAGCGCTTCGGACTGCGGGCCGTCCGGCTCGAGGACGACGACAATGGTCTCCGAGCCGGGAATGTGGTTGTCGCGGAGCCAGGCGGCGCCGAGTGGCAGGGCGTAGGCGTCGCCCTCGGAGCGAAGAAGTCCGCGGATCGCGCAGCCGCCGACGGTGCCCTTCACGTAATGCCGCACCTTCCAGCCCCAGGCCTCGTTAGGGTCGAACGGAAGAGGGACGTAGGTTTTCGTCCTGGCTCGCACGACGTTCGACTCGAATCGCTTCGCACTCACGCGGATGCTCCGTCTCGGCTGCGGCTGCCGACCGTTGTCACTTGAACGTTCGGATCGACCACGCCCCCGATACTTGATTCATTCGCCAGGTTCCGCTGACGACGGCTTGCAGCGCCTTTGTAAAAAGGTCGGGTAACTGCGTCGACGTACTGTCACCGGCGTCGGCGGTCCATGTCCCGGAAAACTCGCCGTCCTTGCCGGTAATCACGGCTCGCCACCCGCCGATCCACGTGTCGGGGGCCTTTGCTGCCGACCAGCCCCCCTGCGCGAGCGTTCTATTTTGCGCGTCGGTCAGCTCCCAGGTTCCGGTGACCGTGCCGTTCGTGTCGACGACCGCGGTCCAGGTTCCCATCAGGGTCTGCCCGCTGGCGGTCGCGGCGCTCCATGAACCATTCCGGTTGGATGGTGCGTTGCTGGCCGAATCAGCCCGAACGGGTTGCGCGCGCGATGTCCCGGACGCGAGGAACAGCAAACCCACGAGGAACGCTCGTGTACCGAGCACTGGTGATCTCCTGACCGCGTTAGGTGCCGCAGAGTGCTGCATGAGGGAACCGGA
Source organism: Gemmatimonadaceae bacterium (assembly GCA_036509075.1). Classification (GTDB taxonomy): domain Bacteria; phylum Gemmatimonadota; class Gemmatimonadetes; order Gemmatimonadales; family Gemmatimonadaceae; genus JAJKIV01. The sequence continues at coordinate 6,882 of DATCGG010000471.1, read as the reverse complement.
AAGGGCTGGTGGACGGCATCTAACCCCGTGGGGGCGGTCGCGAAAGAGGCTGATCTCCCGGAGCAGACGATCTCGGCCGCTATTCTTCACGATGTGACGCAGCCCACTGTCGAGTTCCTCGACCTGCAGGCCGCGCTGGCCGGCGAGTACTCGCTCCAGCGCGAGCTCGGCCGCGGGGGCATGGGTGTGGTGTACCTCGCGCGCGACGTGCAGCTCGACCGCGACGTCGCCATCAAGGTGCTACCCGCTGACCTCGCGCGCGATCCCGAGGCGCGCGAGCGTTTCGTGCGCGAGGCCCGCATGGCGGCCGGTCTCTCGCACCCGCACATCGTCCCTATTCACCGCGTTGGCGAGGCGACCGGTCCGCGGGCTGCTGGCTCCGCGGAAGGTACCCGCTTCGTCTTCTTCGTGATGAGCTACGTGGAGGGCGAGACGCTGGGCGAACGAATCCGGACGCGCGGCCCACTCCCGCCTGCGGACGTGACGCGCGTTATGCGCGAGGTAGCGTGGGCGCTGGCGTACGCGCATGGACGTGGCATCATCCACCGCGACGTGAAGCCCGATAACATCCTGCTCGAAGCGGGCACTGGGCGCGCCCTGGTGACGGACTTCGGCATCGCGCACGGCGGTCGAGACCCGGGCGGAATGACGGACGCGGGAAAGATCATGGGGACGGCGCACTTCATGAGCCCGGAGCAGGCCGCCGGTGCAACCGTGGATGGCCGCGGGGACATCTACGCGCTCGGTGTGGTGGGATACCTCTCGGTCAGCGGCCGGCTTCCGTTCGAGGCGTCGGATGTCCCGGCGCTGCTCGTGCGCCAGGCCGCCGAGCCGGCGACCAGCGTTATGCGGGCCGCGCCCGGACTCCCTCCCGCGCTGGGTGCGGCGATCGACCGCTGCCTAACGCGCGATCCGGCCGGACGGTTCGCGGACGGAGAGGCGCTCGCCGAGGCGCTCGCGCCAGCCTCCGACGCGCGCCCCGCACTGCCACCCACGCTGCGGGCGTGGCTCTCGGCGCGAAATCCTCTGCTCCTTCCGTATCTCGCCTGGTCCGGAGGGTTCAGCATTCTCACGCTCGGGAACCTCTATGGATGGTTGAAAACTGGCGGCGGAACGGGGCCGGTTGGCATCGCATTCCTGGCGGCGATCGCGGCGTCTCCGGTTCTGCCAATCGTCGGGTTCCATCTGAACCAGGCGCACCGACAGTTCCGCGCAGGGCACACGCTCGCCGACTTGCGGGCGGCCCTCGCTGTCGCGCGGCGTGAGCGCGAGGAAACCGAGGCCATCGCGCGAAAGGAAACGGAGTCCCGCGGCGTGAGCCTCCTGCGCAGACTCACGCTCGGCTCGGCCGCCTGGCTCGGCACCACCTTCGCCCTGGTTCTTTCGGGAGTGGTCCACGAACGCAACCTCCCTCCGGTGGTGTTCGTCGCGCCGCTGCTTTCGACGATAGTGTTGGGAGCGGTGAGCAATGCGCTCGACGTGCAGTTCATCCCGACGAGAATCCGCAACTGGTGGCAGTCGGGTATTCGCGAGCGCCTCTGGAATAGCCGGCTGGGTGAGTGGCTCGCACACCAACTCGGCGCGCCGGAGCGCACGCAGCTGGCGGGGGCGTCAGCGTTCCGCGCGACGGAAGCCGCGTTAGGTGTCGCAGCCTCGGAGCTGTTTGCGGCGCTGCCGAAGGCCTACCGTGACCAGTTGTCCGAGCTGCCGGAGATCGTCGCGGCGCTCGAGGCGCGCGCGGCGGAGGCCCGCGCAGAGATGGACGTGGTTGGGGCGATGGCGCCGGCAGGCTCCACGGACGCCGACGTGCTCGCTGCACGGAAGAACGCGGCAGCCGCGCGTCTCGCGGAGAGCGTCGCCGCGCTGGAGGGACTCCGTCTCGACCTGCTGCGCCTGCACGCGGGCGCCGCCGATCTCCAGCCGCTCACCACATTGATGGATGCCGCACGCCAGATCGGCGAGGACGTTGGGCGTCTCGCGGAGGCGCAGCGGGAGGCGGATCGCTTGTCAACAATTGGCGAAGATCCTCGACCTTGACACGACAGCCATGAAGATCGGACTCGTAGGATTCGCGGGCTCTGGGAAAACGACCGTTTTCAACACGATGACCGGCCTCTCAGTCCCGATTGGGTACGGCGGCGAGGTCCGGCTCGGCACGGTTCGCGTGCCCGACGAGCGAATCGATACGCTCTCCAGGATCTTCTCACCGAAGAAGACGACGTACGCGGAGATGAGCTTCTGCGACATTCCAGGCGAGCACGGCGCCGAGCGGAAGGGGCTGTCCACCAAGGCGCTTCAACAGATTCGCGAACAGGATGCGCTCTGCCTCGTGCTGAGAGACTTCGCGAATCCGGCAATCGAAGGTGACGCGAACCCGCTGCGTGATCTCGAAGCCTTCCACCTCGAGTGCGTGTTCGCCGATCTCGAGATCGTTGAACGGCGCCTGCAGCGTGGCCACAAGGAGCACGCCCCAGCGAGAGAGCTGGAACCGTTCGACGTGATGAAGCGGGTCCTCGACGATGGACGACCGTTGCGCGACCTGCCGGCCGCCGAGCTGGATCGCGGCGCGCTCAGGGGATACGGGTTCCTGAGCGACCGAGCGCTCCTGGTCGCCGTCAATCGGGACGAGGCGAAGGCGGCAGCGCCGCTGCCGAACGACCTGTCCGCGCGGATCGAAGCGTTAGGCGCCGCCGGCTTGGTGTTGTCGGCGAGTGTCGAGGCCGAGATCGCGAGACTCGACGCGGCGGAACAGGAGGCGTTCCTCGAGGATCTCGGTCTTCTCGAGTCGGCGCTCGCGCGGTTCATTCGCACGGCGTACGGGCTCCTGGATCTCATATCGTTCTTCACCGTGGGCGTCGACGAGGTGCGTGCGTGGCCGATTCGGCGCGGCATGACCGCGCGGCAGGCGGCCGGGCGGATTCATTCGGATCTCGAGCGCGGTTTCATTCGCGCGGAGGTGATTCCGTACACGACCTTCACGAGGCTCGGCTCGGAGCACGCGGTGAAGGACGCAGGGTTACTCCAGATCGAGGGAAAAGACTACGTGGTGGCTGACGGGGACATCATGCACATCCGGTTCAACGTGTAACCTGTCATCACGTCACTCACCGACGATGGGGACGCTTATGCCGAGCCGCGCCTCCACCACACGCTCGGCCGCGGTCTGCGCCGAGATTCCTTCCTGCTCCGCGCGCCGCAACACCTCCACCGACGAATCGAAAATCGCTTCGACCGCGGCATCCGTTTGCGCATCGGTCCACCGTGCGAGCACCCGGCACAGGTAGATCGCGCCGCCCGCATTCGCGATGAAGTCCGGCACGTACGTGATCCCACGCGCGCGTAGTGCGTTCCCGTCGGCACTCGTCTCGAGCTGGTTGTTCGCCGCGCCGGCAACGGCGCTCACTTTGAGGCGCGGAATCGTTCGCGCATTCAACGTCGCACCGGTCGCGCACGGGGCGTACAGGTCAGCCTCGGTGTCGTAGATCTCGTCCGGACGACGGACCTCAGCCCCACAGGCTACGGCCGCCGCCTCTGCGCGCTCCCTGGAAACGTCGGACACGATGAGGCGGGCGCCGAGGGCGTGCAGCTGAAGCGCGAGCGCCTTGCCGACATGCCCACACCCCTGAACCACCACGCGCACGCCGTGCAGGTCGCGACTCGTCGTCCGCACGTAGCGCGCGGCTTCGATCGCGCACACGACGCCCCGCGCCGTCACCGGCGACGGATCATCGAGCTCGTTAGGCAGCCCGGTCACGTGCGTCGTCGTCTCGCGAATGGTGACCATGTCCACCGGGCCCGTCCCGATGTCCACCGACGTGACATAGCGGCCATTCAACGACTCTACGGCGCGCCCGTGAGCACGCAGCAGCGCGGCACGATCGTACCCGCTCGGCGGCTCGAGGATCACGCTCTTCCCGCCACCGAGTGGAATGTTGGCGGCGGCGCACTTGTACGTCATGCCGCGCGCGAGGCGGAGGACGTCGGTGAGCGCGGCATCGTCGTCCGCATAGCGCATGAGCCGCGTGCCGCCGAGCGCCGGCCCACGCTGTGTGTTGTGGATGGCGAGGATGGCGTGATATGACGCGTCGGGGTCGCGTGCGACCCAGACTTCCTCGTAGCCGGAGACGCGGGGCGAAGCGAGCTTCGTGAGCTGAAGGGACATGGCTTCGGGTTGAAGGCGGACGTATTCTAGCTACAGGGACTAGAGACTAAACAGCCGGGACATCGGGACATCGGGACTCGGCCGGGATGCTATTACTGGAGAGTAAGGTCCCTCGGCGCTAATGGCCTCTCGGCCGAGTCCCGATGTCCCGATGTTCCCGAGTCCGCATCTCGGCATGACACAGATACTCCACCACGCTGACCTGGATGACCTGTTCGCCGCCGAAGCGATCAGGGACCCGTACGCGTTCTTCGGGCGTCTTCGCGAGACGGACCCGGTTCACTGGAATGCGCGGTACCAGCTCTGGATCATCACCCGGCATGCGGACGTCCTCTCAATCGTCCGCGATCACGCGGCGTTTTCGTCCGCGGTCATCCAGTCCGACCGCCGACCGCCGTACCCGCCGCTCGATGACAACGGTCTGACCCTCCTGGACGAGGTGCGCCGGTTTCGCGGCGCGCAGCTCGTGGAACAGGACCCACCTCGACACACGAACATGCGGCGCCTGCTGCATCAGTACTTCACGGCGCAGGCGATCGAGACGTGGCGTCCATTCATCCAATCCGCGGTCGCGGAGCTGCTCGACGAGCTGCACGCCGGCACGACGTTCGATGTCATGACGGCACTCGCCGCTCCCCTTCCCGTTCGCGTCATCGCGCATCTGATGGATGTGCCCGCGGCGGATCGCGCGAAGCTTCGCGACTACGCCGACAAGTTGCTCTACATCAACCGCGGGGAGCCGAACCGCTTCGCGACACTCGTCGAGGGAATTCGCGGCATGCTCGACTACGCGGCTCCGCTGGCCGACGCGCGCGTTCGCGAGCCGGGGACGGACTTCATCTCAGTGCTGGCGAAAGGCGAGCACCTCGGGATCATGGATCGGTACGAGCTGCTCGTGAACTGCGCGCTCCTTCTGTTCGCGGGACACGAGACGACGGTGAATCTCATCGGGAACGGCATCCTGGCGTTCATCCGAAACCCCGAGGAGTGGGAGAAGCTGCGTGCGAACCCGGAGCTTGCGCGTCGCGCAACCGAGGAATGCCTACGCTTCGATCCGCCGGTCAAGTCCACCCAGCGCATCGCGACCGCTGACGTGACGATCGGAGATCGCACGATTCGCCAAGGCGAGCGCCTTCGCTGGATCATTGCAGCAGCGAACCGCGATCCCGACGTCTTCCCGGAACCGGATCAGTTCCGCGTCGACCGGCACCCGAACCCGCATGTGTCGTTAGGTGCCGGGATTCACTTCTGTCTTGGCGCGGCGCTGGCGCGAGTCGAGGGACAGGAATTGTTTCGTGCGCTTGCCGAGCGCGTGCAATCCTTCCGGCTGGAGACGCCTGAGCCGGAGTACCAGCCGAGCATTCAGTTCAGGTCGTTGCGGGAGTTGCGCGTGACTCTGGAGTAACCGCCGACGATGCCCGCCGGGTAGAATTCCGACGACCTGGAAAGGATACGTACTGGTGAACGTTCACATCGCGTCGACGCTCGTGTTCAGCCTTCGGCAGCGGTTCGCACGTGCGCGCGCGCTGGCAGCGCTTCCGCTCGTGTGGGCGAGTATGTCCTGCAGCGACGGCACTGTCGCGCCTACTCGCGGGTCACTCGAGGTGATCATCGCCGGACTCCCCAGCGGTCAGCCGGCGGGCGTCACCGTGACGGGTCCCGGCAACACGTCACAGGCGCTGACCGCGACGGCGACGCTGAACGACCTCGCTGCCGGGAGCTATGACGTGCGAGCAGATAATGTCACGGCGGGCGACGTGGTGTACGTGCCAACGCCAGCGACGCAGCGCATCGCGGTCACGGGCGGGAAGGCAGCGACGGCGACGGTCACCTACACGTCGTCGACATTCACCTTGAGCGCACAACAGATCGTGGAAGGACTCGAGAGCCCCGTCTATCTCACCGCGCCGAAGAATGACCCGCGACTGTTCATCGTGGAGCAGCCGGGCCGCATTCGCATCGTAAAGGACGGTGCGCTCCTCGCCACGCCGTTTCTGGACATAACGGCGCGTGTGGTCTCCGGCGGTGAGCGCGGTCTTCTCAGCCTGGCGTTCGATCCGGCGTACGCGACCAACGGGCGGTTCTATGTGTACTACACCGGAGCGCTGGGCGACATCTTCGTCGACCGATTCACCGTATCGGGGAACCCCGACGTCGCGAATACGCCGTCCGACCCCGTGCTCACGATCCAGCATCGCGAGAACAGCAATCACAACGGCGGGCTCCTGTTGTTCGGACCCGACGGGATGCTCTATGCCGGTACCGGTGATGGCGGCGGCGCAGGCGACGTGCCTAACAACGCACAAAACATCGACGTGCTGCTCGGCAAGATCCTCCGGCTGAACGTCGCGACGCTGCCGTACACCATTCCGGCGGGCAATCCGTTCTCCGGCCAACCAGGCGCTGACGAGATCTGGGCATACGGTCTTCGCAATCCGTGGCGTTTCGCGTTCGACGCTCCTTCTGATGGCACGCCGCCGCAACTCTACATCGCCGATGTCGGACAGAGCGCGCGGGAAGAAGTCGATGTCGCCGACGCGTCAGCCGGCGGCCGCAACTACGGGTGGCACACGATGGAAGGAACGCAGTGCTACAACCCGTCCACCGGCTGCAACCAAGCAGGGCTGACGCTTCCTATTCTCGATTACGACCACAGCCAGGGGTGCTCGATCACTGGCGGCTTCGTGTATCGAGGCGCGGCGATTCCGGAGATCCGGGGT
>DATCGG010000470.1:0-24234 GCA_036509075.1 Gemmatimonadaceae bacterium | reverse complement strand
CGGCAGCGTCCACTCCGGCCGAGATCAAGCTGGCCGGCGACTTCCAGGGCCCGCTCGGCGTACAACTCTACAGCTTTCGCGACGCCTTCAAGACCGACGTCCCCGGGACGCTGGCGCGCGTTAGGTCCCTCGGCTTCCGGGAAGTGGAGCTTGCGGGCACGTACGGGATGAGCGCGCAGCAGTTCCGTCAACTGCTCGACAGCGTGGGCTTGTCCGCGACATCGATGCACGTCGGCTACGAGCAGTTCCGTGACAGTCTCGAGTCGGCGCTCGCCGCTGCCAAGGTGCTCGGTCCGAAGAACGTCGGAACCGCGTGGATCCCGCACCCCGACGGCCCGATCACCGTCGCGCTCGCGAAGCAAGCCGCGGCTGACTTCAACCGCTGGGGCAAGGCGGCGCGCGCACAGGGACTCCAGTTCTTCTATCACGTCCACGGCTACGAATTCAAGCCCGGCGCCGACGGCGTCCTGCCGATGGATGTGTTGATGAAGGAGACGGACCCGGACGCGGTGAAATTCGAGATGGATGTGTTCTGGGCGTCGCTTCCCGGTAACGACCCAGCGGCGCTGCTGAAAAAGTATCCTGGCAGGTGGAAGCTGATGCACATCAAGGATATGAAAAAGGGCGTGGCGACGGGCGTGCACACCGGGAGCGCGAACCCCGATTCGAGCGAGGTGCCGGCTGGTACGGGGCAGACCGACTACCGTGCGGTCCTGCGTGCCGCGAAGGAGGTCGGTGTCGAGCGCTATTACCTCGAAGACGAGACGGCTCGCCCGTTCGACACGGTTCCGTTGAGTGTGCGCTGGTTGGAGGCCGTGAAGTACTGAACTGACCTAACGGAGCGTGCTAAGTACATGACGGCCCTGCTTCAGCGGTTTTTCCAGGTTCGCAAAGGCGAAGGAGCTGCCGTATTCGCCTCCGCCCTCTGCTTCTTCTTCATTCTGACCGCCCTCATGGTGATTCGCCCTGCCCGCGAATCGCTAGGCATGCGGCGCGGGATCGAGGCGGTGCGCTGGCTCTTCATTGGGACGGCCGTCGTCACGCTCGCGGTGAACCCGATCTTCGCGCTCTTGGTGAGCCGCTACCGGCGCATCGTGTTCATCACGGCCACCTATGTGTTCTTCGCCCTGAGCCTGGTCGGCTTCTATCTCCTTCTCGTGGGCGCGCCAGGCGCGATCGGCGAAGTGAGCGGGATGGTGTTCTTCGTCTGGTTCAGTGTGTTCAACCTGTTCTCGACGATGGTGTTCTGGGCGCTCATGGCCGACAGGTTTTCGCTCGAGCAGAGCAAGCGACTGTTCGGTGTCATCAGCGTGGGTGGGACGCTGGGTGCGATCGCCGGTCCCTGGCTGGCCTCGCAGCTCACGCGTCCGCTGGGCACGGCGGGGCTGCTGCCCGTCGCGGCGACCTCGCTCGGGATAGCGGTTGTGGCCGCGTGGACCGTCACTCGACTCCAACCCCGGAGCCAGGATGCGGCTGCGGAATCCGGGGCACCGCGCGAAGTCGATGATCGGGCCATCATCGGCGGGAGTGCCTGGGAGGGATTCCGCGCGGCGCTTCGCTCACCGTACCTGCTCGGCATATCCGCATACGTGCTGATCCTCACGGTGATCAGCACGTTCATCTACTTCACGCGGCTCCAGATGGTTGCCGCCCTCGGGAACGACCTCGATATGCGCACGTCGGTGTTTGCGCGTATCGACCTCTACACCCAGCTCACGACGCTGGTGCTTCAGGCGCTCGTGACCGGGCAATTGATGAAGCGGCTGGGCGTGCACCTAACGTTGGCCTTACTACCGGCGATTGTTTCGTTCGGATTCGTAGGACTGGCTATCTCGGCATCGCTGGCGGCGCTCGTGGTTCTCCAGGCCGCGTTCAGCGCGATACAACGGGCGATCGTCCGGCCTGCGCGAGAAACGTTGTTCACCGTCGTATCCCGCGAAGACAAGTACAAATCGAAGGCGTTCATTGACACCTTCGTCTATCGCGTTGGTGACGTGGTGGGTTCCCAGGTCGAGGGGCTGCTGCGTGGTCTTGCCATGGGGCTGACCGCGTTGGTGGCGGTGACCATACCCCTCGCGATTGTGTGGGGCGTGCTCGGCGTCTGGCTCGGCCGAGCGCAGCAGCAACGGGTTGGTGATGGTTCGAGCCCCAAGCGGGTCCCGCGGCGTGAGGAGGCAGTCGCGTAGTGCGACGGGTTGCGGTCGCATTCGTGGTGGCATTCGTTGCGATTGTGAGCGGGGTCCACGCCCAGCAACCGATCTCGGCATCGATGCCGCAGCTGCATCACGTCGGGCTCAACTCGGTAGACCCCGCAAAGGCGATCGACTGGTACCTCGAGATCTGGCCGTCCGCTCGACGAACGGAGGTCGCGGGGTTCCCGGGTGTCGAAGCAGACATGCTGCTGCTCTTCCAGAAGGTGGACCGACCACCCGCGGGAGCGTGGCGAGACGATCTGCATCGCGCGGAGCCGCAGAGTGCGTTCTGGCACATCGGCGCGTTCACGAACACGACCGATATCGCCGCGCGCCTCGCGACGATCGGCGTCGAGCATCTCCCGTTATTCGTTTCACCCAGCGATACGAACACGGTGTGGCGCTCGGGGCTTTCGCCCTACGCAGGCATAGTGACTGCGAAGACGTTCGCGACGACACAGAGTGCGCCGCCGCGCGATGGCGGCTTCAGCTACGTCGTCGCGCCGGACGGCGTGTTGTTCGAGCTCACCGGCGGACCGGGAACGCGCGACTCGTTCTCGCACATCCACTTCTTTCACGAGCGGCCGCTCTGTGCCGCGAACTGGTACGTCGAGCACTTGGGAATGGAGCTTCCACCCGTTCGCGACAGCAGTGGAACGGAGACACCTCGCAAGCCGTGGGATCCGTGCGACGTCAGCTACGGTGAGGCCGGGTGGCCCTCGCTCGAGCCGGCCGGCACGCTGCGTCAGCCATCGGGCGGCGTCAGGTTCGCGAACGGCAGCATGACGTGGTATCCGCGCCAGTGTGTCGGGGATCGATGTGGTCGCGATCAACCGCTCGTTAGGTCGCGTGGGCAGGTGCTGGATCACATTGCGTTCACGGTCGAGCGGTTCGATGAGCTCGTGGCGCGCCTTCGCCTTGCAAAGGTCAAGGTCATCGAAGGGCCATACGCGTTCGGCGAAGCCCAAGCGGTCATGATCGAAGACCCGGACGGCCTGGCGATCGAGCTCATTGAACGGCGAGCGGGAGCGACGGGCCGCCGTCCGTGACGCCTCGCGTTCTCAGCTGCGCCCGCGCGGCAGCTCGTTGCCGTCCGACCGGTAGGCCGGCGGCACGTACACGTTGAGTGTCTTTAGCGGCGAGCGGCCGGTATTGCGGATTTCGTGTGTAGTGCCGCGCTCGATGAGGACGAGCGAGCCTGCCTTCAATCGGTGCTTGCGGCCTGCGAGCACCGCGACACCGGAACCGGAGAGGACGAAGAGCCACTGATCGGCACCGCGATGCCGGTTGTCGGGGCCGCCCTCGCAGTCGCCCGGCGCTATCACCATCGACGCTGACTGGCCGCGCTTGTTGCTCAATGCGACGTTGAAGCCCTTTCCGAAGCGAACGTGTTTGACCGGCATGTTGGCTCTCGGGGCAAGATTCAGTGCGTGATCTGTGCACCAATTGCACCAGTGTCGCTCGGCGGTCCGTCTTGTCGTATCATCCCCCGCGTGAGAATCCTTTCCCTCGCCACGGCAACGCTCCTTGCGATCCTTGGCACGGCGTGCGGCGGTGCGCCCGACGGCCGTGCCGCCACCACCACTGCCACAACGCTCAGCATACCGCGCGCTGAGCTCAGCCTCGCGCGTGACACAGCCGTTGTCCTCGACAGTGCCGACGCGCTGATCGCACGGCAGTCGTTCGTCGGGTTGGTGACCGTCGACGAGTTCAACCGACCTCGCGTGAGGACCGTACGCGCGTTTCGCCTCAAGCAGCCCACGACGGCGCGCGAGCGATTTTCGGTCTTCATTCTCACGCGCCCATCGACCCGGAAGGTCGATCAGATCGCGAAGAACCCGCTCGTCACGCTCTATTTCAATGAGGACCAGCGCGCGGCCTACGCGACGATCATGGGCCGAGCAACCGTGCATCGAGATCCGAAGAATCCGCGACTGCAGCCGTTCCTCGATTCAGCCACCGTGAAGTTCTTCTGGCCGGCGTTCCCGCGAGACTTCGTGATGATCGAAGTGACGCCGGATTGGCTGGAGTTCATTGGGCCCGGAATCTGGAACGATCCGAACACGTGGCGTCCGCAGGCGGTCGTCTTCGAGTAACGCGCAAGGAGTGACAAGTGTCGCGTAGGGGCCACGTTAGGCGCCAGGTCGGGATCGATCCGGCTGATCCGTGGCATCCCGAAGCGTCCGAACACCCCTTTGTCGTAGATGCAGGCCACGAGAGGGCCGGCCCCACAGACGAAGGAGTGTTCGGATGCAGCGGATCACTCGGATGCTTCGGATCGCTCCTCGGATGTGACATCTCCTCTTTCACGAGCCGGAAGTGAGACTGAAAACTTGGGACGCAGGCCTGCGAGCGTTAACCGAATTCGGTGACGCTCATTGAAAGGCAGGAGCTACTCCGTCACGCCTTCCCGACTTCACTCGCGGCAGTATTTTCGAGCCCAGCGCACCCGCGCGCGGTCGCCGGACCGGACCGCCGTCCCCGTTCGAACAAACAGTGCGTCCTCGGATCACGGAACGCACGTCAGCACGTATTTGTCCCCTTTGGAGATCGTCCATGAAGCAGCTCCGTCTCCTCGTCGCGACAGGACTCTGTCTCGCCTCGGCACTCACAGCACCGGCCTCGGCCCAAACCACCTCGCAGAACGACAGCGCCGTAAAAGCGGCGGGCCGCACAAACGGGCTTCCGCTCATCACCACGCGGCCCCTCAAGTTCACGACCGACGAAGCGTCCTGGATCTCGCTCGACGTCTCGCCTAACGGCCAGACGATCGTCTTCGACATCCTCGGCGACCTGTACACGATCCCGATCGCGGGCGGCAAAGCCACGCGCATCACGAGCGGCATGGGGTGGGACCAGCAGCCGCGCTACTCGCCCGACGGATCCCAGATCGTCTTCGTGAGCGACCGCAACGGCTCGAAGAACGTCTGGATTGCCAACGCCGACGGCACCAAGGCCCACATCATCACCAAGGGCGAGCGGATCAACTTCTCGTCCCCCATCTGGTCGGCCGACGGGCAATACCTGATCGCGGCGCGAGCCGGTCAGCTCTGGATGTACCACAAGGACGGCGGGAGCGGCGTCCAGCTCACCGGCCTCCGGCCCGACGGCGCTCCCGCCACCGGCGGCGCACCGGTCCCAACACACCTCGGACCCGCGCTCGCGACGAACGACTCACGGTACATCTGGGTCAACGTCAGTGGCAACGTGCCGAGCACGTTCCTCGCGAGCACATGGCCGGCCGAGACCGAGCAGGAGAGCTACGAGGAGCAGCATCATCGCGAGCTGCTCGGGCGAAGCAATCCGCGACGGCTCGGCCAATATCAGATCGGCCAGTTCGATCGCGAGAGTGGAAAAACGTTCGTGCGCTCGGGCGAGGCCGACGGCGCATTTCGCCCGGTGCCGAGTCCCGATGGACGCTGGCTGGTTTACGCCGTTCGCTATGACGGACGCGAAGGGTTGAAGGTCCGCGACCTCACGACGAACGAGGATCGCTGGCTGCTCATGGACGTGCAGCGCGATAACACGCAGGGCGGCGGCGCCCAGGATCGCGACGTCTATCCCGGGTCAGCGTTCACACCCGATTCCAAGGCGCTCATCACCAGCTTCCATGGGAAGATCTGGCGCGTCGCCGTGCCGTCGGGTGAAGTCACGCCGATTCCGTTCACGGCCGACGTCGATCAGCAAATGGGCCCGCTCGCGAAGTTCGAGTATCCCATCAACGACTCGACGCTCACCGTCTCGCAGATTCGCGGCGCGCGTCCGTCGCCGGATGGAAAGCACCTCGCATTCATCGCGCTCGACAATCTCTACGTCGGCGACCTGACGCTCGCGCGCGGCGGTGTCGGTGCGCAGAAGCTGACGATCGGCAATCCGCGTCGCCTAACGCCGGGCGGCATGGTCGAGCATCAGCCCGTCTGGTCGCCCGATGGCCGCTACATCGCCTACGTGACGTGGACGGATACAGCTGGCGGGAACGTCTATCGGGTGCGCGCCGACGGCGGCGGCCAGCCGGAGCGTCTGACGAAAACGGCGGCGTACTACGACAAGATCGGATACACGCGCGATGGGTCGCGCATCATGGCCGTGCGTGGCTCGCGTCAGGTGCGCATGCGGACCTTCGAGGATTTCGGCGGCCTTGGTGGCGGCGCGGAGATCGAGTACGTGACGATCCCCGCGGCCGGCGGTGACGTGGCGCGCGTGACCTGGATGGGCGCCGGTGCCTCGCAGGAAGGACGCAACGTTCCACACATCGGACCGGACTCCTCTCGCATATACGTCTGGGCGGGTCAGGAGGGGCTCGTGTCGATGCGGTTCGATGGCACCGACCGCAAAGTGGTCGTGCGCGTTGCGGCGCCGCCGCCGCCGGCAGTCCCGCTTCCTCCCGGCGTCACGCCACCACCGCCGGTTCCCGAGGAAGTGCTGCTCTCGCCGGACGGCCGGCGCGCACTCGTCGAGGCAGGGAACAACGTGTACCTCATCGCCGTCCCGCCAGTCGTCGGCCAGGCGCCCGCGGTGTCGGTGACGTCGAGCTCGGTCGTGCCGACGGCTCGCCTAACGAAAGTCGGCGGGGACTTCATCGGCTGGACGAACGACAGTCGCACCGCGTTCTACTCGATCGGCAAGAGCTTCTTCAGCTACGACCTCGCGATGGCGGATTCACTCGTTCGGGACTCGGTCGCTCGCGCTGACTCCGCGGCCGGTGCCGGCGGCGGGACGGGCGCCGGAGCGGCCGGTGCGAGGCCTGCGGCGGATTCCGCTGCGAAGTCGGATTCCGCCACGAGGTCGGACACGACCAGGAAACCAACGATCGTGTACGAGGCGCAGCGCTACGACGTCGTCATCACAGCGCAGAAGGACAAGCCGCGCGGCACGGTCGCGTTGCGCGGAGCCCGGATCATCACGATGAAGGGCGATGAGGTCATCCAAAAGGGCGACATCGTGATCACCGACAATCGGATCGTCGCCGTGGGGGCCAGTGGCTCGGTGACGATTCCGAAGGGTGCAAAGGTCATCGACGTCGCTGGAAAGACGATCATGCCCGGTTATGTCGACATCCACGCGCACAACTGGTTCGGATGGGGCGTGCATCGCGATCAGGTCACGCAGCTGCTGGCGGGCCTCGCGTACGGTGTCACGACGCAGCGTGATCCACAGACGTCGTCGACCGACATTCTCACGTACTCCGATCTGATGGAGACCGGGGCGCTGATCGGCCCCCGGCTCTACTCCACGGGCCCCGGCATCTTCTCGGCGGACAACATCAAATCGCTCGACGAGGCGCGAGACGTCGTCCGCCGCTATGCCGATCATTACAACACGCAGACGATCAAGCAGTACATGGTCGGCGATCGCAAGGTGCGGCAGTGGGTGATCATGGCGGCGAAGGAGCTGGGCCTAACGACCACGACCGAGGGCGGATCGAACCTCACGATGAATCTCACGCTCATGCACGACGGCTACCCCGGCCTCGAGCATGCGATGCCCATCTTCCCGCTGTACAACGACGTCGTCCAGCTGGAGAAGGCGAGCGGCATCACGTACACGCCGACGTTGATCGTCGGGTACGGTGGTCCGATTGGCCTCACCTACTGGCTCACGCACTACAACATCGACGAGGACAAGAAGCTTCGGCATTTCACGCCGCACGAGGAGCTCGACGCGTGGAAGACGACGGCGTTCTACCGCGACGATCAGTACATCTACAAGAGTCACGCCGAGCAGCTGGCGAAGATCGTGAACGCGGGCGGGCGTGTCGGGCTTGGGTCACACGGCGAGCTGCAAGGGCTCGGGGTGCACTGGGAGCTGTGGATGATGGCGTCGGGAGGAATGAAGCCGCACGACGTGCTGCGAGCGGCGACGTATTTCGGTGCCGACGCGATTGGTCACGCGAAGGATTTCGGTACCCTCGAGGTCGGGAAGCTCGCGGACCTGCAGGTGCTCGACCGGAATCCGCTCGAGGACATCAGGAACACAAATAGCATCCGGTACGTGATGAAGAACGGCCGACTGTACGACGGCAACACGCTCGATGAGATGTGGCCGCGCGTTAGGCCCCTGCCGACACAGTGGTGGTGGCGTGAGGATCCGCCGGCGCCAAATGCGCCGCGCGCCAATTGAGAGCGAATCCAGCATCCAGAACCCAGGGGTCGACCTCATGCGGTCGACCCCTGGGTTCTGGATGCCTGCCCGTCCACATTGAGCGTGACGAGTACTCCGCCCGCGTCGCGACGGTTGATCCTGCTCGTCGCCGGCGCCAATGTTGCGCAGGAGTGATACATGCGAAAGATCATTGTCGGCGCCCAGGTCTCCATGGATGGAGTCATGCAGGCGCCCGGCAGCCCTTGGGAGGATCCCACCAGGGGCTTTCAGTTGGGCGGCTGGGTTATGCCCTACTTCGACGAGGTGTTCGGCGAAGAGATCGACCGCGTCTTGACGGAGAACTGCGATCTCCTCCTCGGGCGAAAGACCTACGAGATCTTCGCCGGATACTGGCCCTACTACGACGAAACCGGCTCCGCCGGCCGCATCGCCAGGCTGTTCAAGCGCATCAAGAAGTACCTCGTTTCGCGCTCGGGCAACGTCGATACGAGTTGGCAGGGCTCGGTGCTGCTGCGAGACATCGCCGACGTGGAGCGTTTGCGGGCAGCAGACGGCCCGAATCTCGTCACCCAGGGCAGCACTGAGCTCGTTCACGCGCTGTTCACCAATGACCTCGTTGACGCAATCAGCATCTTCACCATCCCGGTCGTCCTCGGCGGTGGCAAGAAGCTGTTCGCCGACGGCTCCGTGCCGCACGGCTACAAGCTGACCAGATCACGCGTCTCGAGCACCGGCCTCTTGATCGGTCATTACGAGCGCGCGGGCGACATCGAGATCGGCGACACCGCGCTCGATTCACCGAGCGACGCTGAACGCGCGCGGCGCGAGCGCATGAAGCGCGAGGACTAGCCACACTCCTGACTTACCCGTCCATGACAATCCAAGCCGCGCTCAAAAGCCAGTATCACGGGGGCATGGCAATGCTGAGAGCAGCCCTCGACTCGTGTCCCGAGGGGCTCTGGGCCGACGACTCGTACAGGAACCAGTCCTGGCAGGTCATCTATCACACGCTCTTTTACACCGACTTCTACCTGAGCGCGTCCGAACAGGCGTTCGTTCCCTGGTCTCAGCACCGCAAGGGCTACTGGGAGCTCGGGCCCGCTCCCGACGGAACTCTACGTATTCCTTACTCGAGGGAGGAGCTGACGGCCTATTGGAAGGACCTCGAGTCGCGGATCGACCTGGCCGTCGACTCGCTTGACCTCAACGCGCCGGAGTGCGGTTTCCCCTGGTATCAGATGGGAAAGCTCGAGCATCAGTTGGTGAACATTCGTCATCTCCAACACCACACCGGACAGCTGACGGAGCGCCTACGCCAATCCGCCCAGATCGGGCTCAAGTGGCACGGCAAGGGCCAGTCGAGTTGACCTGAACCGAATGCGCGCCGCATTGACCACTGAGCCGCGATCTGAAACGGCAGCGTTAGGCGCCGGAGGTTAGAGTCGTGACCATTTCCGGAGTGGAGATCGGCAGGGCGGCTGAACGCGATCTGGATGGCATTCTGGAGTTGCAAGCGGCAAACCAGCCCGAACGCGGCGGGTTGCTGTCTGCCGAGCTGCCTCGCTCACGCGTCGCAGCAATGATGCGGGCGATGCCGTTGATCGTTGCACGCCGAAATGGCCGCATCGTCGCTTTCCTCATGAATAGTCCACGCGAGATGAATGACGATGTTCCCATCATTCGCGCGATGCTGGACGCATACCCGGGCTCGCCCGACGCGTATGTCTATGGCCCCATCTGCGTGAGCGAAGAAGAACGTGGCAAAGGACTGGCGCAGGAGATGGTTGCAGAATTGCGACAACTGGAGCCGGGACGCGAAGGCGTTCTGTTCATCCGGCGCGACAATCCGGCATCCCTGCGTGCGCACGCGAAAATGGGCATGCGCGAGGTGGCTGACTTTGTATTCGATGGGACGGATTACGTTGTTCTCTCGTACGTCGGGTAACACGGCAGTTCTCTACGGGGCACGCGCGCCCCACATCATCCGGCTGATGCGCCAGGAGCCGTCCGGCTGTCGCCGCCACACCGCCAGCGTCATGGAGCGACTGGCGAGCTGGCTGTGTGTCTGACCCTTGTCGTACGTGAACGTGAGCGTGTCCGTCCCACGAACCCACGCGAGACTCGGGTCGCCCGCGATCTCGTCGATGACGCGATGGAACGTCAGGATTTTCGTCCGCGACCCGTCGGCGGGCCACCAGAAGGCCCGGATATCGTTAGGCGTCGCGAGCGGACGCTGCCCGGCCGGCATCAGCACGGCGTCGGGCGCCAGCGTCTGGAGGACCGCAGCCGTATCGTCGCGCAGCCAGGCGGCGACGTACAGTGAATCGACCTGGCGAATCGCCCGCTCGTCGGCCGAGCTGAATGCTTTCGGCTCGGCCGGGGCGCAGGCGAGCATCGCCAGCGCAATGGCGGGAAGAGTGTAAGAGGGTCGCCGCACGGATGCCTCGCTCGAGGAGACGGTTCGACACGCGTGTCATCTCGATGTTGACCGACGCGCGCCGGCCCGCCACTCCTCGGCGGTCAGCAAACTGCAAGCAGGGACGAACCGCGATCGTCAGAGCCGACAGCTGACCTGCGGCTTACGTAGCAAGCCGGCGCGACTCAGGCCCAACCCAACGTCTGCATGCGGCTCATCAACCCGCTGGGCGCACCGGCGCGGCCGCCCTTCGGCGCCACGCGTGCCCTCGCGATCAACTTGATCTCGTCACGCCCTTTCTTGATCCCCTTCTCCACGAGATCGAAGTGCTTGCCGCGGACGGTCCACGTCTTCTTCTCTTTGTCGCTGAGCTTGGCGAACTCCATCAGGTGATCGTTGACGGCCCGCAGGCAGCGCTTGGCCAGGTCACGCATGCGTTTGTCGCTCTTGAGGATCAACCCGGGCCATTGCTTCATTTCTTCCGTGACCTGGCGCCCGCCCTGCCGCGACACTGCCTGCGTAACCGTCAGGATGTCCTGATCCAGCTTGGCCCACCCGGAATTGGGATCCATCGGATCGATCCCGACAACTTTGAACGACTTGTCCGACTGTTTCTGAAAGAACACGTTGCCAAGGTTCTTGATCGGGTCCTGCGCCGTCGAGTCGTCGACGATGAAACGGTCGGAATTCCCGAGGAAACAGTCCATCGCCAGGATCTTTCCGAGAGCGACCAGATTGTCCTTTTGGTGCAGCCCGAACAGCATGAGAAGCGAGAGAAACTGCTTGCCCTCGCCCTTCCCCATCACGTCCTCGAGGTTCTTGAGGCCGGAAGCGGCTTCCATGAGGAGCCAACTGGTCTGCGCATTGTATCTCGGATCCAGCGAGACGTCCCAGCCAAACGCGGGATCGGGAAAGGCCGCCTGCAACCTGGCAAGTCGCTTGACCTCGACCTGGTCCATCACGCGCGAGTTACCAGCGCTCGCCACTTTCTGCGCAATCTGGAACCCGAAGTCCATCTTTTTCCGCTCGGCAATGCGATCTGTGATCTGGAATTGCTGCGACTCGGCCTTGATGACCAGCTCCGACCCGTCTCCCATCGTCAGGAGATAGACTTTTCCGTACTTGAGAAGCTTGACGTCCGAGACACCGCTCGGATCAAAGATGGTGGGCAGGGGCATAGGGCTCGTCGTTGGAGAATTGCCGAACAGCGAGAGCGGCGCGAACGGACTCGCGTCGAGAGAATGCGTTGTCCACCCCAAGTTATCCGAGCTTCCTAGAGCCGCAATTACCTCTCTGTAACACGCCCGCTATCCGACGCGCCCGTTCGCAATGTCGTGAGGAAGCTCTGTCTACTCCGCCCGCATTGCGACAGTCGGATCGACGCGCAAGGCCCGCCGCGCCGGCAAGTAGGCCGACAACACCGCGATCACCAGCAACACCCCGGCGCTCGCAGCAAACGTGAAGGCGTCGAGCGGATCGGTGTTGAACAGCAGCGCACGGATCACCCGCGTGAGCGCAAACGCGCCCGCCAGTCCGATCGCAACACCGATGGCCGCGAGACCCACCGCCTGGCCGACGATGAGCCGGATCATGTCCGACGACGTCGCGCCGATCGCGAGGCGGATTCCCATCTCACGTCTGCGCTGAATCACCGAATACTGAAGCACGCCGTACACACCGGTAGCCGCGAGCGCTAACGCCAGCGCCGCGAACAGACCCAGCAGCGCGGCGTTGAACTTCCGCGACGCGATTGTGCTGCCGACGATCGTGCCCATCGGCAGGACGTTCAAGACAACGAGCTTCGGGTCCACACCTCGCACCGCTGTCCTGAGCGACGCGGCGACGGTCGCCGGCGCCAATCTCGTCCGCACCACATACGACAGCCCGCGATACATACCCACCGTCATCTGCGTCGTGTCCTGCTGCAGGACGGGATGATACACCGCGGGAGATGGTTCCTCGTCGAGCGTACGGGTCTTCACGTCGGCGACGACGCCCACGATCTCACTCAATGGACCCGGCGAATCGCGCGATCCCCACTTGAACTGTCGACCGATTGGATTCGCGTTTCCATAGTATTTGCGCGCCATCGTCTCGTTGATGACCACCACGCGTGGCGTGCCTTTCGTGTCGTTCTCATTGAGCAGCCGGCCGGCACGGAGCGGAATGCGCATGGCTTCGAAGAAGCCAGGTAGAACGAGTGCGTTGGTGGCGACCGGCAACTGCGACGGCGTTGGACCTTCGGGCGAGAAGACGATCAGCCAGTCACCCTGCATCGGCAGAGTCGACGTCGCACTTGCCGACATCAGGCCGGGAATCTCGCGCAGGCGCCGCAGGATCTCGAGCTCGGTCAGCTTGATCCGGTCGGCGTCAGGATACGCGTCCGGGGGGAGACTTACACGGAAGCTCACGACGTTCTCCGGATCGAAGCCGGGATTCACCGCACGTACGCGGGCGAAGCTCCGCAGCATGAGTCCCGCGCCAATGGTCAGCACGAGCGCGAACGCGACCTCGCTCACGATGAGCACGCGCCGACCGTGTTGGCTCACGCGATTCGCTGTAGACGACCGTTCCTCCGTGCGCAACGACTGTTCGGCGTCGGACTGCGGGCCGCGCAAGCCCGGGAGAATCGAGAACACCAACGCGGTGAGCATCGTGAGTCCGCCAGTCACCGCGAGCACTCGCGCGTCGATGGAGGCATCGAACGACGAATAGAAGTCGCCTGGCGCGAGAGCGACCAACACCCGCGTCCCCCACCGTGCCGCGAGGAGACCTAACGCCGACCCCGCGGCGAGCAGCAGTAACGCCTCCGCGAGGAATTGCCGCGTTAGGCGGCCGCGCGTGGCACCGAGCGCTTTCCGAATCGCGATCTCGCGCCTGCGGGCCGAGGCGCGGGCGACGAACAGGCTCGCCACGTTGATGCAGGCGATGAGCAGCACGAAACCAACGGCCCCCAGCAGCACGAGCAGCGGGCGACGTGACTCTCCGACCGCCGTGGCGCGCAGGCCTTTCACGTGGATGAGCGGAGTACCACCGTTGACCTGAGCTTTCCCCCAGCTGTCGGGATATCGCTGTGGCAACTGCCGCACGATCTCGGTCAGCGACGCCTCGGCGCGGGCCATGGATACCCCGTTCCGGAGGCGCCCGAAGGCAAGCGTGCCGAAATTGTCGGCGCGCTGACGGATCACGGTCGGCGAGAACCAGAACGGGAAGAAGACGTCGGCGACCGGCATGCCAAGGCCCGGCAGCGGGAAGGCGAATCCGCGGGGCATGATGCCAACGACCTCGGCGGTCTGGCCGCTCGAGAAGGTGATCTGCTTGCCGACCATAGACCGATCGGCACCAAACCGGCGACGCCAGAGCGCGTCACTGATGACGACGACCGGCGGCGCGCTTGTGGCCGTATCGTCATCGACGAGCGCGCGTCCGACCGCGGGAGCCACACGAAGCACCCTGAACGCCGACGGCGTGATCGCCGCGCCAGGCACCATGTCGGCCTCGCCGTCCACCATGACGGTGACGCCTCGCTGTTGTGCGAGGGCGAGCGACTCGAACACGCGGCCTTCCGCTTCCTTGTAGTCGAGGAGATCGGCCGCCGAGATGGAGCCGATGTCGGCGGCGAGCTTCGGGATCCCCTCGCTCACCATCACGAGCTCGTCGGCATCCGGGAAGGGCAGCGGCCGGAAGAGCACCGCGTTGACGACGGAAAAGATGGACGTGTTGGCGCCGACGCCGAGTGCGAAGCAGAGAAGCGCGGCAATGGTGAGCGGCAGGTTGCGGCGGAGCTGGCGCGCAGCAAAGCGGATGTCGCCGATGACGGAGTGCGTGATGTCGGACATGGTCCCGTCTCCTCCGGTACATTATCCCGCTACCTATGTAGCACTGGCTTGTACGAGTTCGACGGGTGGAGTGGCCGAAAGGTTTAGCGGCCTTGCGCCCTCCCCGGACGGGGTGAATCGTCGCGTCATGCGGACCGTTCGCCTGGGTTGCCTCGCGGACCTGACCGACCCGGCATCGCTCGGTGCCGTGAGCGTGCGGGAGGAGCCCCTGTCGACCGTCGGGTTCTCGGGAGCCACGCACCGACGACTCGTTGCGGTGCTTCCTTCCGGCGAGACGAGACGCTTCGTCCTCAAGCTCTGCGATCCCGCGCGCGAGTGGACCGCGATTCGGTCCGGCGACCGTGTCGGGCGCGAGTGGTCGCTGCTCGCCGAGCGTTCGCTCGACGCCGTGTGGGATGCGTTCGTGTCGCCCTACGTCGCGTACGCGGTCGAGGGTGGCCAATCGGGCTTGCTGATGGACGACCTCGCCGCGCACGTGTTCCCTGACGTGCGCGAGCCCATCGCGCGCCCGCACGAAGACGAGTTGCTGGCGGCATTGGCCCGACTCCACGCGCGATTCTGGCATTCACCTGCGCTCTCGATCGGCTGGCTCGGACGTGCGTCAGCGACGTCGGACATCGTGCTCCCGAACGTGCTCGAGGATGCCGCGGCGCTTGCGCTCATGCCGCCCGCGCTTCGCGACCGATTGCGGCTCGGGTGGGGCGCGGCACTCGCGCGACTGTCGGTCCGTGCGGCGGACGTGCTTCGCTGTCCGGCGCCGATCGTTCATGAGGCGTGGGCCGACCTTCCGCAGACGTTGGTCCATGGCGACGTCAAGGTGGCGAACTTCGCTCCCATGCCGGAGGGCGGCGTCGCTGCGTTCGATTGGGCGCTGATCGGGGCGGGGCCATCGACCACCGATCTTGGCTGGTACCTTGCCGTGAACGCCAGCCGGCTGTCACGGAGCAAGGAGGCGGTGATCGCCCGCTACCGCGAGTTGCTCGAGCGCGAGCTCGAACAAAAGCTCGATGACACGCTCTGGGCTCGGCTCGAGGATGTCGCCGTTATGTATGGCGCGCGCACGATGCTCTGGGCGAAGGGCGCGCAGGTCGCGGTCGCGAGCGAAGCGGCGCACGCCGAATGGGCGTGGTGGGCTCGGCGTCTCGACGAGGTGGCGGAGCGCTGGTGAATTGAAGTGGGCCTCGTCATGAACTTCGGCAGCTCGGTCCAGTTCAAGCGCGTCGTCGCGTCGCGGCATCTGGTAAGCAGGCAACCAGGGACGAGCGAAGAACGACGACGACAAAAGTACAGCAACACCTAACGCGGATGAAACACGATCACAACGATGACGCGGATTCGAGACTTTGTACACCTAGTTAGCGCCAAATCGACGCCGATGACGTCGCGGCCATCTCGTACCACTGTTTCTCATCGACACCGCGCACCAGCAGCCACCCGATGGTCACCGCGCAACCGATCAACGCGAAGAGTACGATCGGCAGAAAGAGCGTGTTGCCGAGCGGTGGATAGATGAACGCAAGCCACGCTGCTCCGCCGATCAGGGACAGAACACCTAACACGCGCGGAAGGAACGTCGCTCGAAACATGAGGTACCCGGTCAGCAGTGTGCTGACGCCGAAGAAGACCAGAGCGATCTGTGTTCCCTGGGCGTTGATGCGAATCAGGAGATAGGCCAGCGCCTCGAGCTGTCTGGCGTCGAATGCCGAGAGATACGACGCGCCGCCTAACACGAAGAGCGGTGCATAGAAGAAGAGGCGCGCCATCGCCTTGATGCCGCACCCGACATAACCGAATACCGCCGCTGTTCTCGCCAGGCTGCGATCAACGGGCATCAGCAGGTCATACATGACGGCGGTCATCGCCGTCTGGCACGCCATCTCGATCATGAAGATGGCGTAGGCCACGCGAATGAGCATCGGATTCGCAAGAATGTTGCGAGCGGTGGCGGCCGCATCTCCGGTCACGACGAGCCGGTCGCCGATGAAAGCCTGCGCGACAATCCCGCCGACGATCGTGGCGAGGTACAGGGCGCCACTCAGTCTCGCCTTTGCTTTCGGTGACATTAGGCGGCGTTAGGCTCGCGCCCGGTGTCGGTACGGTCGCGATCGCTGGCCTCACCCGGGCGAAATTCCAGAATGTCCCCCGGTTGGCACTGCAGCACGTCGCAGATGGCGTCGAGCGTGGAGAAGCGGATTGCGCGAGCCTTGCCGGTTTTGAGGACCGACAGGTTGGCGAGCGTGATACCAACCCGCTCCGAGAGCTCCGTCAGCGACATGCGGCGCGTATACAGCATGTCGTCGAGCTTGACGTTGATCGCCATGGCTAGACCGTCCCGGCGAGATCCTCGCGCATGCGAGCGCCGTGGTCGAAGACGCGCGCCAGCACGAACAACAGGAGCACCGCCAGCCAGGGCGTGACGGAGAGATTCAAGTCGATATGGATTGGACGGGCAGCTGTGGAAACGCTGTTCGCGATGCCTACGATGAGGAAACGGGCGAGCTCCAACGCCAGCACCGACCAGGCGATCGTCTGCAACCGCGCAGCATTCTCGGTCACGAATGGGTCGCCGGCGCGGACCGTCTCCACGATCCAGAGTAGTCGGGAAAAAATCGCGTTCGCGATGGGAGTACAAGCGACGCCGACCACCATGATGAGGCGCATGCCAAGAAGCGCGCGCGGACTGTCATCCGTGCCCAGTGCGCGCGCGACGAATTCCGCGGCGGCGAACGTCCAAACGAGGAGGACGAGAATCGCGGCGCCGAAGAGCCAGTTCAACGTGATCAGGAGCCGGAGAACCTTGTGCGAGACCGATAACGCGTCGGCGTTCGGCTGGATCATCAAATTCGAGCCTCATGGCTGGGACTGTATGATTTCTCGATAAACGATAAACTGTTTATCGAGATTCAGCAAGCCATGAGTCGATAGTCGATAAACTCGCCCACCATCACGTGTTCAGCTCACTGACTCCGCAACGCCTCCGTTGGCTCGATCCGACTCGCCCGCAGCGCGGGCAGGAGGCTGCCTAACGTCCCGATCGCGAGCAGCACGGCCACCGTTCCGCCGATCGCAATTGGATCCGCCGGCGAAACGCCGTGCAGCAGCGACCGCATGACCCGTGCGGCGATATTTGCTCCGCCGAGTCCGACGATCAGTCCCGTCACGACCAACCGCGCGCCCTGTCCCAGAATCATCCGCACGACCGCCGAGCGATCGGCGCCGAGCGCGGAACGCACGCCGATCTCGAACGTACGCATCGTGACCGAATAGGAGATGACACCATATAGCCCGAGCGCGGCGAGCAGCATCGCGATCGCGCCGAACACCGCGAGCACCGACGCGAGAATGCGGCCGAGCAGCACATCGCTTGTCCGATCGATCAGGCTCGTCATGGTGTGCACCTCGAACAGCGGCAGCGACGGGGCGATGGAGTTGACGACGCGTCGGAGCGCAGGCACCAGCGTCTCCGGATCCGTTCGACTCCGTACCACGAGCCCGATCTCGTCCATGGTGAACGAAAGCTGTGCGATCGGCACCGCGAGCTCCATGCGCTGCGGATTCTTGTTCGTATCGAGCCCTCCATGACGCACGTCCCCGTACAGTCCGACGATCGTGCGCCACGTGGGATTCTTCCCGCCTTCCCACGTGAGCAGCAGACGCTTTCCAACGGGATTCTGGCCGGGGAACAACTTGTCGGCGAACGTGCGGTTGACGACCACGATCGCGGGCGCCGCCCGCACATCGTTAGGCCCGATGTCTCGACCCGACAGCAGTGGAATCCCCATCGCCTCGAGGTAGCCGGGGCCTGCCATGATCGTCCCGACGTTCACCGGCTTCGCGGGATCGCCACCCTCGATGGTGAGGTCGTTGAAGTTGTTCGTGCCGCTGAGCGGTGCGAAGTCGACGAAGCTCGCAGCCTCCACGGCCGGCGTCGAGCGAATCTCGGCGAGCAGACGCTCGGCGAAGAGCCTCGCCTGTGTCGAGTCGCGGTACGGTCCGTCGAGCGGAATGCGTGCGGTGAGCAGGTGCTCGGGACGGAAGCCCGGGTTCGTCTGGAGCAGGCGGCCCAGTCCCGCGATGGCCAACCCAGTCGACACGAGCAGAATGACGGCGAGCGCGACCTCGAGAATCACGAGTGCGCTGCGGCGATCCCGCTGTCTGCGCCCGCCGCGCGCGGCGCGTACGCCCATGAGCGCCGTGAGGTCGGTCGCTGTCGCCTTGAGTGCGGGCAGCACGCTGAACGCAATCCCGGTCAGCATCGTGACCGCGAGACCGAACACGACCACGCGCCAGTCGAGCGCGAAACCGCGCGGCAGCTCGACGTCGGGGGGAATCATCGCCGGGAAGAGGCGCACCGACAGGGCCGCGATCCCCACGCCACCGGCGCCACCCAGGAACGCGAGCACGAGCCCCTCGGTGAGCAACTGGCGCACCACGCGCGCTCGCCCGGCGCCTAACGCGGCTCGGACCGCGATCTCGCGCTCGCGCTCGGTGGCGCGCGCGAGGAGCAGGTTCGCGACGTTCACGCAGGCGATCAGCAGCACGAGCATGACCGCGCCGGCCAGGAAGTACAGAGCCTTCGTGAGATCCGGCCCGACGAGCGCGGTTCGGAACGGCCGCACCTTGGCCGAGAGGTCCTTGTTGTCGCCGGGGTATTCTGCCTCGAGCTGGCGCGAGACGTTCCCCAGGTCGCGCTGCGCCGCCGCGACGTCGACACCGGGCCGCATCCGCGCGATCACACTCAGGCCGCCGTTCGAGCGCGCCCACGTGCTCGGGGTGGCGCGAAGCGCCATGTACGCGCCGATGTCGCTCGACGGGAAGGCGAACTCGGGGCGCATGACGCCGATGACCGTTGCCGGCCGGCCATTCATCTGAATGGTCTTGCCGACCACGGATTTGTCGCCGGCGAATCGCGTCTGCCAGAGACCATGGCTCAGGACCACGACGCGTTCGCCGTCGGGGAGCGCGTTCTCGTCCGCGATGAGCCGGCCGATCAGCGGGGTGACGTCGAGGACGCGAAAGAGATTCGGTGTCGTCGTGATGACGTGGATGCGATCCGGCGAGCCAGCCTCGTTGAGCGTCATGCTGGCGCGCTGATACCACGCGAGGCCTGAGAACGAGTGGCTTCGGCTCGCCCAGTCGGCCGCATTCGGGAGCGAGACCGACCAGTCGTCGCCGCGATTCCGGTAGGCGCCATTGAGCGTGACGAGCTGGTGCTCGTTGGCGTAGATCGGCCGAAGTAGCATGGTATCGACGGCCGAGAAGATGGCGGCGGTCGCGCCAATGCCGACGGCGAGCGTAGCGACAATGAAGAGCGACACCATTGGCGTGCGGCGGACCTGGCGAATGCCGAAGCGCACGTCCTGCGAGATCGTGTCCATGAGAGCAGCTCCGTAACGCGTTGACCGTGTCGACGGCGTTCGTTAGACGGAGTGACGATCGGAAGGGTTTGCACCACGCGACAGGCGCACTGGTATGGCCACCCGACCGATCGAACCAATCCACCACTCGACTCGTTAGGTCCGTCCCAGCCAACAGACGGATGAGCCGACTGGAACACTCGACACACGGACGGGAAACAACCACGAACGCTGAATACGCAGACGGCGCTTCGCGCCGGGCGCTGAGCACGCTGTACTGCTTCCGGAGCCCGGTTGCTCTCCCCAGCGGCCGGATTCTGTGTCAACGGCCGTGGGACGTTCAAGGCCGCTCGCCAAACTCCATCACAAGAACCCGATGCTCTGCTAGGCACGGATCGTTTTCATCGCTGCGCGGGCCGCATGGTATCCGCTCATGCCATGCACGCCCACGCCCGGCGGCGTCGAGGACGAGCAGAGAAAGACGTTAGGGATCGAGGTTCGGTATGGATTGACGCTGGCAACCGGGCGCGTGTAGATCTGCGCGAGGTCCGCCGCGCCGCCCCCGAGGTCGCCGCCGACGAGATTGGCATTGCTCCGCTCCAGATCCGCGGGCGACATCACGTGGGTGTCCTCGATGCAGTCACGAAACCCGGGCGCGTAACGCTCGATCTGTCGCTCGATGGCGGCGCGCACATCGACGGTTGAACCGTTCGGCACGTGGCAGTACGCCCAGAGCGTGTGCTTTCCGGGCGGCGCACGGGTGGGATCGAACAGGCTCGGCTGCGTGACGAGCACGTACGGCCGGTCGCACTTACGGCCGTCCCACGCCGCGCGCTCCGACACGGCGATCTCGGCGAACGAGCCGCCAAGGTGCAACGTGCCGGCGCGACGACAATCCGATGCGCGCCACGGCACCGGCGCCTTGAGCGCCCAATCCATCTTGAACACGCCGGGGCCATGCCGGTAACGCGTTAGGCGCCATCGATAGAGTCGTGACAGCTGGTCGCCGGCGATTCGGACGAGCTCGCGCGGGGTGACGTCGAGGAGCACCACGCGCGACGGCGGCAGCCCGGCCAGAGAGTCGACCCGAGCGTCTGTGACGACCTCGCCGCCTAGCGATCGGAGATACGCCACGAGAGCGTTGGCGAGCTGCTGCGCGCCTCCGCGCGATACGGGCCAGCCAACCGCGTGCGCGGCGATGATGAGCCCGAGGGCGTATCCCGACGTCGCGATCTTGTCGAGCGGCACCATGCTGTGCGCCGCGACACCGGCGAACATCGCCCGCGTCCGCTCGCTCTCGAACAATTGCTTCGCGAGTCCTTCGGCCGATCGGATCGCGTGACGTCCGAACCTCGTCATTGCGATCGGGTGCCGGACGCTGAACGGCCCGAGCAGTGCCTCCATCAACGTATCGGACCGCTCGACCAGCGGTCTCACGAGCCTCGCGTACGCACGCCCGTCGCGGAGCCCGAGGGCGCTGACGGTGGCGTCGATCGAGCGCTCCACGACCACCGCCGTGCCATCGTCGAGTGGATGCGCGAAGGGTGCGTCGGGATGCGCGAACTCCAACCCGAACTGCGCGAGCGGGAGTGACTTGAGAAATGGCGACAGTAGCGCAAGCGCGTGCACCGTCGACGCCAGGTCGTGCACGAAGCCCGGCCGCGTCAGCTCCGCCGACCGAGCGCCGCCGCCAACGGTGGATTGTGCCTCGTACACGCGAACGGAGTGGCCCTCGCGCGCGAGCGCGATGGCCGCCGCGAGCCCGTTCGGGCCGGAGCCGACGACGATCGCGTCGAGCGACGGTCGAGCGCTCACCGCGTCAGGTCAGCGATTGACCGGGTACTCCTGAACCCAATGGAATCCGCGCGAGATGAGCATGAACTTGTTCAGGTCGTGCTGCGTCATCGCGATGCGCACGTGCTTGCCGCCACCCAGGTCACCCTCGAGCGCGAGCTTGGTCGGTGCGGGCCGCTCGTAAGCCAGCACGGGCTTCGACGTGGTGTCGGTGAAGTTCTGCAACGTCAGCGTTCGCTTCACGGTGTCGATCGTACTGCCGAAGCGATCGAACTTCTGATCCATCTTCTGGAACGAGATGGGGCCGTTCAGCGACTGGAAGACCACGTGACTGTAGCGGAGTGAGTCGGTCGTCAGCGGAGGTTTGAGCTCGCCGTTGATCGACATCGAGTCCACGTCCCAGATGCCGTAGAGGGGTGACTTCGGGGCGCCACCGCCGTACTCCTTCCAGCCCTGGGCCGAGTTGTAGACCTCGAGGCCGAGCGCCCACGCCGTGAACACGAGCTGCGCAATGATCCACCTGCGATGCGACCTTGCGCTCGGGCCATAGTGCGGTGCTGAATCCGGCACGACCGGGCGATTCAGCACGAACCAGTTGATGAGACGGCGCGCATCCGGGGCGATGAGGAAGATCGACATCAACACCAGGTGAAACGCGAACAGCTTCACCGGGACGTCGTACGTCATGTTGACCATCCACACGCCGAACGTCACGCCTAACGTTACCAGCGCGCCGATCAGCGAGGTCCACGGCAGCAACAACAGCAGCCCACCGAGCACTTCGGCGGAGCCGAGGAAGCGCTCGTAGCCGGGTGCCGCCCCGATCGAGTACCAGATGACCCCCATGGGCGAGAAGTCGCCGTACGGCTCGAGCAACCGGCTCAGGAACACCGTGGGCATCTGGAGCGGAAATACCTTCGCGAAGCCGTACGAGAACATCGTGGTGCCCAGCGCGACCCGCAGGAACAGTCGGAACCATTTGTAGAGGCGCGGATAGCTCGTCGTTTGCCGAGCCGCAAGCGACCACGCCACGGTGCCGAGCGTCGCGAGCAAGAGCAGGGTGAAGGCGGCCGTCCAGTCGAACAGCGTGTCGCCGCTGCCCGTGGGATGCACGGTGGGCTTCACGCTGAGGATATGGTTCCCGACCCAGATCACGAGTTGTTGCATCGGAGGCTTCTGGGCGAGCACCGGCACGCGGAACTTCGGGTTGGGCAGCATGCCAGCCAGCATCTGCGTCGTGAGGATGTAGAGCCCGAAGTAGAGGAAGCAGAAGCGGAACGCGAGGCGGGTCGTGGGGGCCCACGACGCTTCAGTCAGTGGTTGCGGTGCCACGCTCGTCGGCGAGCGCTCGGTCACATAGTCGGCAATGGCTGACATGCGCGTTGATCGGTCGTGGAGGTTCGGATCTAGCCTCGGTATGATGTACTCATGAATGCCTTCTATCGACAGGCGATCGCACAAAGCGTGTTCGGGTTCGGGTTCTTCATTGCCCTCATCTTTCTGACGGCGGGCACGTGGGACTACTGGCAGGGCTGGCTTTTCCTGGCGGTATTCGCCGCCTCGACCGCGGGCTTTACGCTCTATCTCGCGATCTTCGACAAGCCGCTGCTCGAACGGCGGCTCAGGGCCGGTCCGTGGCATGAACAGAGGCGGTCGCAGCAAGTGATCGTGTCACTCGTCTACGTCGCGTTCTTCGCGTTCCTGATTCTCCCGATACTCGACTACCGCTACGGCCGGTCGCGAGTGCCGGCGTGGGGCTCCGTCGTCGGCGACGCCATCATCGCGCTCTCGTTCCTCGCAATCTTCCGGGTAGTGAGAGTGAACAGCTGGGCGGCGTCGAACGTCCGCGTCGAAGCAGGTCAACAAGTCATCGCCACCGGTCCGTACGCGCACGTACGCCACCCGATGTATGCCTCGGCCATCTGGCTGTTCGTCGGGATCCCGCTCGCACTCGGCTCGTGGTGGACGCTCGCGCTGCTCGTTCCGTTGATTCCAGTTTTGATGTGGCGTTTACTGGACGAGGAGAAGCTTCTGGCGCGAGAACTTGCCGGGTATACGGAGTACATGAGGCGGGTGAAATACCGCCTCATTCCTCACGTGTGGTGACGATGGGTCGGCCTGAGGAGCTCAGTGAAGTGGAAGCGGCTCGAAGATGATCGCCGACACCGCATCGCCGCCGGGATAGATCGTCTTTTCTTCCGTCGCGTAGCCCGGCGCGGTGGCGCGAACCGTCATGGCCACACCGGCGGTCAGTCCGTGGTATTCGACGCCGCCTGAATACCCCCAGACATTGCACGGGGTCTCCTGGGTGACGGGCCCGCCGACATGTTGGCCGGACACGACTTGAGTAGTCGCGCCGGTGATGCACAGGCCTGTTTGATCGACCACCATGAGCCAAATCCACGCGCCCGAGCTTCCGGTTGGCGGAATCTCCGGCGGTGGGGGTGGGGACGGGTGCGGCGAGTCGGTCGAGCGAAGCGGAGTCGTCGGCTCGGACGGGGCGCATCCCCACAGGGCCAGCGCGGCCAGAAACG
>DATCGG010000469.1:0-37583 GCA_036509075.1 Gemmatimonadaceae bacterium | reverse complement strand
GAAGACACGGCGGACCTCGCCATAATGCTGATGCTCGCGGCGGCGCGCCGGACCAGCGAGGGCGAGCGCCAACTGCGCGCGGGGGATTGGGCCGGGTGGCGTCCAACTCACCTGCTCGGCACTCGCGTGAATGGCGCCACGCTCGGTGTCGTCGGCTTCGGACGCATCGGCGCCGCCGTCGCGAGGCGTGCTCACCGCGGCTTTGGGATGCGCGTGCTATTCGTGAACCCCAGCGCACCTGACGCCACCGCCGTGAACGA
Organism: Gemmatimonadaceae bacterium; assembly: GCA_036509075.1. Classification (GTDB taxonomy): domain Bacteria; phylum Gemmatimonadota; class Gemmatimonadetes; order Gemmatimonadales; family Gemmatimonadaceae; genus JAJKIV01. The sequence continues at coordinate 37,323 of DATCGG010000469.1, read as the reverse complement.
TGCCCGTGCGGAGCGATGCGCGTCGCTCGACGAATTGCTCCCAGCAAGCGACATCGTCTCGTTGCACGCGCCTGCCCGCGAAGGAACGCGGGGCATGATCGACGCGCGTCGCCTCGAGTCGATGCGCCCGGGCGCCATTCTGGTCAACACGGCGCGTGGTGATCTGGTCGATGAGTCGGCACTCGCCGACGCGCTGGAGCGCGGACACGTCGGTGCGGCGGGGCTCGATGTGTTCGAGCGCGAGCCGGCCGTTTCCGAGCGCCTGCTCGCGTTGCACAACGCGGTTCTGCTGCCGCATCTCGGGAGTGCGACGACGGCGTCGCGGGTGGCGATGGGTGAGCGCGTCCTCACGAACCTGGACGCGTTCTTCCGCGGCGTGCCGCCGCCCGATCGTGTGGCATAATTCACGAGCCCGTCGCGCTTGCCGGCGGCCAGCGACCCTCCCTAGCTTACCCGCCACTTCGCCACCGAAATCCGATCAATGGCTCTCACATTCGCCTTACGAAGCGGCGATGCAGCGGAGATCGACGCTCCGCTGCTCGGCGTGCTGCTCCAGACCGGCACCGATCTGCCCGGTCAACTTCGCACGCTAGATGAGCGCCTCGGCGGAGCGTTGTCCCGTGCGCTCCAGCGCGGCGACTTTCGCGGAGCCAGAGACGAAACGCTCCACTTCGACGGCGGAGAGAGCGGCGCCGGTCGCGTTCTTCTCATCGGGTTGGGCACGCCGGCGGCCGATGCGCCGGCGGCAGCGTTCCGGCGCGGCGCGGCGCTGCTGGCGCGTCAGGGACATCGCATGGGCGCCGGTGCACTCGCCGCGGTCGCACCGGGTGCCGACAACGACACGATCGAGTCGATGGTGGTTGGCCTCGCGATGGGCGCCTGGGAGTACGTCGATCTGAAAACCCCGCCACCGGAAGCAGAACGCAAGAAACCACTGACGCGCGCGATCATCGTCACCAACGACTCCAAAGCGGCAAAGGACGCCCTCTCGCGTGGGGAAGCGATCGCCGCCGGCTACGAGGTCGCGCGCCGGCTCGCGCAGATGCCCGGCAACCTGTGTACGCCCGACCACCTCGCCAAGACGGCGAGCGACATCGGCCGTCGGCACAAGCTCAAAGTGACGGTGCTCGGCCGGCGCGAGATGGAGCGGCAGAAGATGGGATCGTTCCTCTGCGTCGCGCAGGGAACGGACCAGGATCCGAAGCTCGTCACGATGGAGTATCGCAAGGGCAAGCGAGGCGCTGCCCCAATCGTGCTTGTCGGCAAGGGACTTTGTTTCGACACTGGCGGCATATCGATAAAACCGGCCGACCGCATGGAATTCATGAAGTTCGACATGTGCGGCGCGGCGGGTGTGCTGGGCGCCATGGAGGCGATCGCGCGGCTCAAGCTCAAAGTGAACGTGGTCGGGATGTTCGGCGCGACGACGAACATGCCTTCCGGCACGGCAGTGAAACCCGGCGACGTCGTCATCAGTCACCTCGGCAAGTCGATCGAGATCATCAACACCGATGCTGAAGGGCGACTCGTCCTGGCGGACGTTCTCTCGTACGCACGTCGGTTCAAGCCGGCGGCGGTGATCGACGCAGCAACGCTCACCGGCGCGTGCGTCATTGCACTGGGGCACGTCGCCACCGGCGTGTTGGGCTCCGATCAGGGTCTCATCGACGAAGTGCTGTCGGCGGCGAAGCGAGCCGCCGAGCCCGGATGGCAGCTTCCGTTGTGGGATGACTACAAGGAGCTGATCAAGTCGGATGTGGCCGACATCAAGAACACCGGCGGACGCGCCGGTGGGACGATCACGGCTGCTATGTTCTTGAAGGAGTTCGCAGAGGAGTATCCGTGGGTGCACCTCGACGTTGCCGGTACGGCGTACTCCGAGGCGGATCTCGTGGCGATCCCACGGGGCCCGACCGGCGTGCCTACCGGGATATTCGTCGAATTCGTGCGGGGGAGGGCGGGCTGACCGGTTCATTCCGGGCCGTCGTTCGCTGCGTGCGTCGCATCGGCCTCGCCCTCCTGGTCGGGGCCGTTTTGCACGGTGGCGCGAGCGCCCAGGTCCCGACGCGGGACACCTCACGGACGCGGCGCGACACCACGCTCGCCATCCCGCTTCCGGCCGATTCCGCCGCGGCTGATTCCGCGCGAGCCAGGCTGCGCGCCGACAGCATTCGCGCCGCCGCGCTCGCACGCCGGTCGGCTGACAGCATCAAGGCGCCTCTTGCGCACGCCGAGGTGCCGCCGCTTACCGACATCGGGGAACGGTATCGTTGGAGCAGGGACGAGCTGTTCGCGAGCGGAGCGCTCTCGTTAGGCGAGATACTCGGTCGCATACCGGGCGTCTCCAGCTTCGCGTCCGGATGGGTTCCCACGCCCCAGACGAGCACCTACGTGGGGGACTTCCGCCGCATCCGCCTCTTCTACGACGGGGTCGAGCTCGATCCGCTGGACCCCCGGATTGGCCCGATGCACGACTTCGCGGCGATTCCCGCATGGACGCTCGAGGACATCGTCGTCGAGCGCGCTGCGGAGGAGCTCCGCGTGTACATGCGCAGCTGGCGCGTCAACAAGACGACTCCCTACACACGCGCCGACGTGGCGACCGGCGATCTGGCGACCAATAGCTATCGCGGCTTTTTCGGCCGCCGATTCGCGAACAGCTTCGCGCTCCAGGTCGGCGCACAGCAATACAGCACCGAGGATCAGAGAGCAGGTGGCGATGGCCACCTCCTCGGCATAATGACGCGACTGGGCTGGGCAAAGAAGCAGTGGAGCGCGGACGGGGTCATCCTGCGAACGAAACGGAGTCGCAACGAACAAAAGCGCGAACAGTCGGCCGACGGATCGTTCAGCAACCTCCCCCCGCTCGATGCGACACAATCGGACGCGTACTTCCGCATCGGCTACGGGGATTCGGACGGCTCGCGCTGGCTCCAGCTCATCGCCTCCACCAGCCGATTCGCCGAAACCAACGCGAAAACCACGACTACGACTACGACCCCGCCGCCAGAAGGCACACCCTCGACGCCCTTCATCGGCGATACGGTCGACACCATCGCATCTCGCGCGCAGTATGTCGCGACCGGCGGCGTGCGGTTCGCCAATACGAGCCTCAGCGCAACCGCACGATATCGAGTCTTCAACGGCCAGTGGTTCCTGACACCGGCAGCCCGATTGAGCTACGACCGCGGCATCCTCGCCGCGACCGTATACGCTGAGCAGCAGGAATCGGACTCGACGTTCCGCGGTGATGCGTCGCTTCGACTGAAGCTGCTTCCGTTTCTCGCGATTTCTGGCTCGTTAGGCAAGACGCGGCCCATCAAAGACAACGAACGCCCTCCATCCCTCGCATACCGCGGCGAGGTTGGACTGCGTGTCGGCCGGCTGTGGGCGACGGGCGGGATCATGTCGATCGACACCACCGTCGTGCCGGCACCGCGGGCCTATGACACGCTGTATAAGGACGTGAGCGTGGCGCGCCGCGCGACCTTCGCGACGTTGCGCGGGAAACTGTGGAAGGGGGTCGGAGTGGACGTTGTAGCGATGAAATGGCCCGCCGACGAACCGTACGTCCCCGAATACCAGGTGAAAAGCCAGCTGTACGCGAGCACGAGTTGGTTGAGCCGATTCCCGACCGGGAACTTCCACGTTCTCGCGGCGGTGACGCACGACTACCGGACCGAGGTGACGTTCCCCGCCGCGGACGGGGTGGCGCAGCGCTCCACGCAATACCGCTCGATCTCCACCTTGTTCGAGCTCCGCCTCTACGACGCGACGATCTCGTGGCAATACAGGAACCTTCTTGGCGACATTTACTCGGTCGTTCCGTATTACACAGCGCCTCGCGCGATCAATTATTACGGCGTGCGATGGGACTTCTTCAATTGACAAGGTCCTTGTCAGCTCATAACTTGCGCGATTGTCAATGATCCGAAGCATGACGGGTTTCGGTGCCGCCCAGGGCCTGGTCGGCGGGTCGCGCGTGAGCGTCGAGCTGAGAACCGTCAACCATCGGTTCTTCTCGCCGAGCATCAAGCTGCCGAGCGAGCTGTCTCGTTGGGAACCGGAGGTGAGGGAATCGCTTCGTCGAAAGATCGCGCGCGGTCATGTCACGCTGTCCGCGCGAACCGAACGCACGTCGAGCATGGGCTCGATCGACGAGCAGCGGTTCGCGAGCTACGCGGCAATGCTGCGCGATCTGCGAGACCGGCACGGGCTCGATGGCACGATCGACGTCGCGACGATCCTTCGGATGCCTGACGTGCTGGCGTCAGAGGACGACGGAACGGAAGGAACGCCCGCGGAGCTCACGTCGATCGTCGAGTTGGCGATCGAGACACTGACGAAGTCACGCGCCGACGAAGGCCGGCGGTTGGCGGCGTATCTGCTCGAGCGTCTTGCCCTGGTCGACGGAGCGCTCTCGCGCATCGCCGCCAGGGCGCCGGAACGGATCATCGCGCAGCGAGACCGGCTGCGCGAATCGGTTCGCGTGCTGACGGAAGGCATGGCGGTCGACGAGCAGCGCCTCGCTCAGGAGATCGCGATCCTCGCCGATCGGCTCGATGTGCAGGAGGAACTACAGCGGTTCGCATCGCACATCGCCGCGTTTCGCGCGGCGCTGGAGCAGAGCGGAGGCGAGCCGGTCGGAAAACGGCTCGGATTCCTGTTGCAGGAAATGCTGCGCGAAGCGAATACGACGGGCAGCAAAGCCAATGACGCGGCAATGCTGCAGGACGTGGTAACGATCAAGGAGGAGCTGGAACGGATTCGGGAGCAGGTGGAAAACCTGGAATGAATCCGTTTCCGCTGATCCTGTCGTCGCCGTCGGGCGGCGGCAAGACGACGATCGCTCGGATGCTGCTCGAGCGCCGGCAGGACGTGGGCTACTCGGTGTCGTGCACCACGCGCGCCGCCCGCCCCGGGGAGCATGAGGGGAAAGACTACTTTTTCCTCTCGAAGGACGAGTTCGAAAGCAAGCGGGCCCTCGACGAGTTCGCCGAGTCCGCGGTAGTTCATGGGAATCTGTACGGAACGCTCCGCAGCGAGGTGCAGCGCGTGCTCGCGTCAGGCAAGCACGTGATCATGGACATCGATGTGCAGGGCGCTCGACAATTTGCACGGGCGTTTCCCGAGTCGGTGCTCGTGTTCCTGCTGCCGCCGTCGACCGATGTGCTCATCGATCGGTTGCGCGCGCGACAGACGGAGGACCATCGCAAGCTGCTCGTACGACTGCGATCGGCGCGCGAGGAGTTGAGGGAAGTCGGCAGGTACCAATACGTGGTGGTGAACGACAATCTCGAGCGCGCGTACACGCAGGTGACGTCGATCGTGGACGCGGAAACGGTGCGGCACGCGCGGCTGCCTTTGCTCGAGGAACGGTTGGCCGAGCTGATCGACGCGCTCGATCGTCAGATTCACGAATACTCTTCAATCAGGACTTGAGTAACATGCGAGTGTACACACCCGGAGAAGTCGCGAAACACGCAGGCAACAAGTACCTCGGCGTTCTCGTCGCCGCGAAGTTCGCGCGCGTGCTGAACGAGTTTCCGCGCGATCGCTCGTCGTCGCGGGAGAAGAAGCTGACCACACGGTCCCTCGAAGAGCTGTCGACGGGCGAGATCCAGTATCGCGTGGTGCCGAAGCGGAGAGCCGAGGGGTGAGGAGGTCGCGAGGGTCCGAGTGACTCGGCCCTTCGATCAGCGCCGCATCCTTCTCGGCGTAACGGGTGGGATCGCGGCCTACAAGTCGGCGTGGATCGCTCGCCTGCTCACACAGGCCGGGGCGGCGGTGGACGTGGTGCTCACGCGATCCGCGGCCGAATTCATCGGCGCGATCACGTTCGAGGCGCTCACCGGACGGCCCGTTCACACGGCCCTCATCGCCGAGGGGCACGCCCTCGATCACATCAAGCTGGCGCGCGCGGCGCACGCGATTGTGGTCGCACCCGCAACCGCGGACTTCATCGCACGCGCCGCGAATGGCAACGCGGACGATCTCCTGAGCGCGTGCCTGCTCGCGGCAACCGCGCCGGTGCTGATCGTTCCCGCGATGAACGACCGGATGTGGGCGCATCCACAGACGACGGCGAACGTGGGCCGGCTTCGCGAGATCGGCTACACGATACTCGAGCCGGACGCTGGTGCCCTCGCCGTTGGTGAGGGAAGCGGACCAGGGCGTCTTCCGGAACCGGAGACGATCGTCGCACACGTCGGCCGTGTGCTCGAGTCGCGAGGGTCACTGCGCGGGCGGCGCGTCGTGGTGACGGCGGGTCCGACGCGTGAACCGATTGATCCCGTTCGGTTCATTTCCAACCGAAGCAGCGGCAAGATGGGTATTGCCATTGCCGCGGCAGCCTGGCGCCGAGGAGCGGACGTGAAGCTCATCGCGGGCCCGCTTTCCATCGCGCCGCCAGCCGGCCCGACCGTGACGTTCGTCGAAACGACCGAGCAGATGCGTGACGCCGTCGCTGCGGCGATCGGGAGCGCGGACGCACTGATCATGGCTGCGGCTCCAGCGGATTTTCGCCCCGCCGCGCCGGCGACGCAGAAGATCAAAAAGGCCAACGCCCCGCCATCCATCGCACTCGAGCCGACGCCGGATATTCTTGCATCGACGATCCGATCACGATCCGACGCATTGGTGACGGTGGGATTCGCGCTGGAAACCAACTCGCCGGTGGAGCACGGACGGGGAAAGTTGGTGTCCAAACAGCTCGACCTGATTGTCGTGAACGATGCGACCGAACCGGGCGCCGGTTTCTCGGTGGATACGAATCGCGTGACGTTCATCGATCGCGATGGACGCGCCGACGCTCAGCCGCTCCTCGGCAAGATCGACGTCGCGGACCTCATTCTCGACCGGGTCGAGCGGTTGATGGCTCGTTGATGCATGGACGCTAAAGAGCAGCTTCGGCGATACCTCGAGCAGCGTCGCGAGATGGGCGAACGCGAGCTCATTCTCGATGGCATGTCAGTCGAGGACGTAATGCGCATCCTCGGCGCCTCAAGCGTGGGAGCGAAGGACAGCGGTTCGGCCCCGCGCCGAAGCGAGGAACCACGCGAGCCTTCCACGACGACGAGCGCACGCGTGGATGATATGCCCGCGGATTCGCCCGACTGGCGCGCGGTCCTGCGCGCAGCCGGGAACGAGCCGTCGCGCGCGCCGACGCTGTCGAGACCCGGCGCATCGGATGCACCACCGCCGCAGCCGCCGGCCCCTCCGCCTCGTCCCGATGATCTCGACGATGCGGACGCACCGGAGGACGCGGTCGCGGGACCGCCAGCGTACGTCATGCGTCCGACTCCTCAGGCCATGCCGCGCGTTCGACCAACACCGCCACCAGCTGGCGAACCAACACCGGGCATCGTTGTCGGCACGGCGAGTCGTGAACTTTTTGGTGGCCCGCTCAGCGGCGTCGGCACACTCGATCAGCTCGCGGAGCTGATCGCCAAGTGCACGAAATGCCCGCTCTATCGGACCGCAACGAAGCCGGTGCCTGGACAGGGCAGCCCGACCGCCGAGTTGGTGTGCGTTGGCGAGGCGCCGGGTGAGAACGAGGACAAGCAAGGTCTCGCGTTCGTCGGACAGGCGGGCCAACTTCTCACGAAGATTCTCGCCGCCATTAACTTGCGGCGAGAGGATGTGTTCATCTGCAACGTGCTCAAGCATCGACCACCCGGCAATCGCAACCCGATGCCGCAAGAGGTCGAAGCGTGCAGTCCGTACCTGGTCCGGCAGCTCGAGGTCATTCGCCCGAAAGTGATCGTCGCGTTCGGGACGTTCGCCGCACAGACGCTGCTCGAAACCAAGCTGTCGATCGGTAAATTGCGCGGCTCTGTGCACAAGTACTACGGCATTCCGTTGATCGTCACGTATCACCCCGCCGCGCTGCTGCGCAATCCTGCGTGGAAGCGCCCAACCTGGGAAGATGTCCAGCTCGCCCGTCGAATTCTCGATCGCGCCGCAGGGGCGTGACCCGTACAGCGAGCGGCGCCCTCCGTATTCGGAGGACGCCGAGCAAGCAGTGCTCGCCGCCATGCTCATGGATGGCGACGCGATCATGCGCGCGGCCGAGTATGTCAACGACGCGATGTTCTACGCGGAGCGGCATCGCAGGATCTTCCGCGCGCTCGTCGCGATCACCGAGCGCGGCGCCGTAGCCGATCCGCTTACGCTCGCCGACGAGCTCGATCGCCGCGGAGAGCTCGGCGCGAGCGGCGGCAAGGAGTACATCGCCTTCCTCGTCGACGCCGTGCCCACGGCGGCCAACGTCGAGTTTCACGCGCGCATCGTGCGCGAGAAAGCGCTTCTGCGAAGCCTGATCGAGGTATCGACATCGATCGTCAGCGAGGCCTTCGAGGGACGCACGCAGGCCGCCGAACTGCTCGACGAAGCCGAACAGAAGATCTTCCAGGTCAGCCAGCAGCAGGGCTCGGGCGGCTTCACGCGCATCAAGGAGCTGATGTGGCCGACCATGGAGCGCATCGAAGCGCTTCAGCGCGGCGGCAAATCGATCACGGGTGTGGCGAGCGGCTTCCACGACCTCGACGAGCTGACGTCCGGCTTCCAGCCCTCGGACCTCGTGATCATCGCGGCGCGTCCGTCGATGGGAAAGACGGCGTTGGTGCTCAACATCGCGCAACACGCCGCTATCGAGCACAACACTTCGATTGCGATCTTTTCGCTGGAAATGAGTAAAGAGTCTCTCGTGCAGAGACTCCTCACGAGCGAAGCCCGCATCGATGCGCAGCGGCTCCGCAAAGGCATGCTGCGTGATGACGACTACTCGCGTCTCGCGCGGGCGGCGGGCATCCTGTCGTCGGCGCCCGTTTACATCGATGATGCGGCGGGCATCACGCTGCTCGAGATGCGGTCCAAGTCGCGCCGCCTCAAGGCAGACTCCGGGCTCGGGCTCATCATCGTCGACTACCTGCAGCTCATTCAGGGGCCGATGAGTGCCGAGAACCGTCAGCAGGAGATCAGTCAGATCTCGCGATCGCTCAAGGCGCTGGCGAAAGAGCTGGCAGTCCCCGTGGTCGCGTTGTCGCAGCTCTCGCGCGCGCCCGAGCAGCGCACGGGCGAGAACAAGCGTCCGCAGCTCTCGGACCTTCGGGAATCCGGTGCGATCGAGCAGGACGCGGATCTGGTGATGGCGATCTACCGCCCAGAGGTGTACGCGGAGAGCCGCCACGAAGGGCCCCCGGTAGACAAAGACGGAAACTCACTCGAGGGGCGAGCGGAGATCATCGTGCTCAAGCAGCGCAACGGTCCGATCGGCACGGTGAATCTGTTCTTCCACAAGCAGTACACACGCTTCGAGAACTACACGGCCCGACAAACCACCTGATCGCGCTGTGACGCCGAAGGTCAAGACCGTCTATCGCTGTACGGAATGTGGCGCCGAGCACCCCAAGTGGGCGGGGCGCTGCGACGCGTGCGGCGAATGGAACACGCTCGTCGAGGAAATCGCGGCGCCGAAAGTCCGGGTCGGGGCCGGGGGCGGCAGCGCGCGACGCGTCGGCGGGACCGAGTCGTTAGGCGCTGGCGGTACGGTTGCCGCCACGACGCGGCTCCGCCAGGTGGTTGGCTCCGAGGCAGAGCGCGTTCGCACCGGCCTCGACGAGTTCGACTTCGTCCTCGGCGGCGGCATCGTGCCGGGTTCCATGGTGCTCGTTGGCGGTGAGCCGGGGATCGGAAAGTCGACGCTCCTGCTCCAGGTGGCCGCACGGGTCAACGAGCGTGGCGGGTCGGCGCTGTACGTGACCGGCGAGGAGTCGCCGCTTCAGGTGAAGCTGCGAGCCGACCGGCTTGGCGAGAGTGCGGGGGACGTCGAGCTGTTGAGTGAGACGCTGCTCGAGACCGTGCTCGCCACGGCCAGTGCGCGCGCCCCGAGCGTCATGATCGTGGATTCGATCCAGACCGTGTTCACAGCTGATCTCGAAGGGGCGCCCGGCAACGTCGGGCAGGTGCGCGAAAGCGCCGCGCGTCTCATGCGGTTCGCCAAGGAATCGGGCACCGCCGTGATCGTGGTGGGCCATGTGACAAAGGGCGGTGGGATCGCCGGCCCGAAGACGCTCGAGCACATCGTCGATACCGTGCTGTATTTCGAGGGCGATAGCGCGCTCGATCACCGCGTGCTTCGCGCCACGAAGAACCGGTTCGGCAGCGTCGACGAGATCGGCGTGTTCCGGATGAGCGAGACCGGCCTGACGCCGGTGGCCAATCCGTCGGAGCTGTTCCTCGGCGATCGCCTAACGACGGCGTCGGGGAGCGCGGTAACGGCGCTGCTCGAAGGGACGCGTCCCGTGCTCGTCGAGGTCCAGGCGCTTGCCGCCAAAGCCGGCTTCGGGACGCCGCAGCGCGTGGCCACCGGGTACGACGGCCGTCGCCTCGCACTCCTGCTCGCGGTGCTCGACAAGCGGGCCGGTCTTCAGTTCGCCCAGCTCGATGTGTTTCTCAACGTCGTCGGTGGCATCCGGATGCAGGAGCCGGCCGGCGACCTGGCCGTCGCCGCATCACTGGCGTCGAGCGTGTACGACCGCGCGCTGCCAGCGGATGCCGTGTTCCTCGGAGAGGTGGGTCTCGGTGGCGAGATTCGCCCCGTGTCGCAATCCGAGCGACGACTGGCTGAAGCCGCGAAGATGGGCATGACGACGGCTTACCTCTCGGATCGCGGCGTTCCGCGCCGTGCGGCAGCTGGCATTCGCGCGGTCGGCATTCGCACGGTGGGCGACCTGTTCGGATCCTTGTTCTCGTGAGCACGGAACGACGTGATGACCACCACGGCGACGTGCGGGCGCCAGGCCATCTTGCGCGCGACGCCACGCCGCCCGAGCTGCGAGCGGGCAGCGAGGAGGCCGATGTCGGCGTCGTGATCGTCGCCGCAGGGTCGGGAAGTCGCGTCGGTGGCAACGAGCTCAAACAGTTTCGGTGGGTTGCTGGCAAGCCGATGCTGCTCCACAGCGTGCAAGCATTCCACGCTCGGCGCGACGTGGCGATGGTCGTCTGCGTGCTGCCGAAGGCGTTCGTTGGTGATCCACCGCCCTGGCTGTTTCAATGTGACATCGATCGGCTCCTCCTATCCGTGGGCGGCCGCGAGCGCACCGAATCAGTCGCGAACGGGCTCGAGGACCTGCCTGACGAGGTCAAGGTCGTGCTGATTCACGACGCTGCGCGCCCGTTCGTGAGCGACGGCACCATCGACCGCGTAATCGCGGAAGCACGCTGGGGCCGTGGCGCCATCGCGGCGTTGCCAGTGGTCGATACGCTCAAGGAAGTGGACGATGCCGGACGTGTGGTTCGCACAGTCGAGCGAGCGAGTTTGTGGCGCGCGCAGACGCCGCAGGGATTTCCGCGCGATCTGATCGAGCAGGCACACGCGAAGGCGCGTTCGGAGCGAATTACGGCGACGGACGACGCCGCGCTGTTCGAGCGTCTCGGGCTGCCCGTCGTCGTTGTGCGTGGCAGTGAGCGGGCGATGAAGATCACCGACGAGGACGACTTCGCGCGAGCCGACGCGCTGTTCGCGGTGAACGAATGACGCGCCCGGAACCAAAGGCCGTTCCGTTCTGGTCTCCACCCGAAGTGGAAGCGTCGATCGCCGGGACGATTGCGCACCTGCAAGCCGGTGGCGTGCTCGCGTATCCGACCGAAACGGTGTACGGTTTTGGAGGCGCGGTGGATTACGAGTCGGTGGAGCGACTCGTGAAGCTCAAGCGGCGTCCGGGCGCGAAGCCCTTTCTCCTGCTCATCTCCGCAAGCGAGATGCTGACGCGACTCGGTCTCCATCTGACGAGCTCCGCGGCCCGCATTGCGGCCCGACATTGGCCCGGGCCCGTGACGCTCGTGTTACCCGGTGGCGAACGACGTGTACCGGACCGACTCCGTGGGCCCGAAGGCGGCATCGCCGTTCGATGGACGCCGCACGCTGGGCTCACTCGGCTCATTCGAGCGTACGGCGATCCCATTACGTCCACGAGCGCGAACCTGCCGGGGGTACCGCCAGCGATGTCTGCGACTGAAATTTTGGAGCAGTGGAGCGATGCGGTGACGCGTGGCAGGATCCGCGTGCTCGACGGCGGGCGCCTTCAGCCATCCAATCCATCGACGGTCATCGACTGTACGGGACTGCGACCGCGCGTGATACGTCCGGGGGCCGTTCCCGCCGCGACGTTGCGCGAGAGCGCACCGGACCTGATCGGAGACGTGTAACCGCGAATGAAGATTCTTTTCATCTGTACGGGCAACACCTGTCGCAGCGCGCTCGCCGAGGGCATCGCGCGGCGCGAAGCGATCGAGCGTGGCCTTATCGAGTTCGACGTCTCGAGCGCAGGCACGAGCGCGTGGAACGGGTCACCCGCATCGGACGGAAGTTTGCTCGTGGCGCTCGAGCGCGGTGTCGACCTGAGTGGCCACCGCGCACGACAGCTCACGCGCGAGATCGTCATGGAGAACGACGTGATCCTCGCGATGGGTCCGCACCACCTCGAGCGCGCGGAGGCGCTCGGTGGTGAAGGGAAGGCGCATTTGCTCACGCACTACGCGGCACATGGATCGAGCGATCGCGCGGTCAGTGACCCGTTCGGCGGTGACCTCGACGTCTATCGCGCGACCTACGACGAGCTGGAGCACGAGATCAAGCGCGTGTTCGACCGAATTGCGGCGGAGCAGGCGCCAGGCGCCTCGTGACACGGCTGCCGGGTCGGCTCGTTCTCCTCGGCCACCCGGTAAGCCATTCGCTGTCGCCCGCGTTTCAAAATGCCGCATTACGGCACGCGGCGTTGCCGATCCGATACGAGCTCCTCGACGTCTCACCCGACGCGCTCGACGCGACGCTCGACGCGCTCGTCGCCGAAGGCGCATGGGGAAACGCCACGATCCCGCACAAGGAGCACGTTGCGTCGCGGTGTGCTCGCGTGAGCGCGCTCGCCGAACGCGTCGGAGCAGTGAACACCTTCTGGATCGAGGATGGATCGCTCGTTGGCGACAACACCGACGTTGGCGGCTTTCGGGCGCTGCTCTGGGAGACGGCGCCGGATCTCGACCGCACGAAGCCGGTGGCCGTTCTAGGAGCGGGCGGTTCGGCGGCGGCGGTGCTCACCGCGCTCGAACGGGACGGCTTCCAGGATCTACGGGTGTACAGCCGAACCGAGACTCGTGCGCTCGCGTTATGCGAGCGCTTCGAATCCGCGCGAGTCGAAAGCACCGCACAGGCGAGCGTGCGAGGCGCCTCCTTGGTCGTCAACGCGACATCCAGCGGGCTCGACGATTCGTCGATGCCGGTCGACGCCGAACTGTTCGAGCCATCGGCCGTCGTTCTCGACCTCATTGTTGGTCGCAACGAGACGCCGCTCGTGCGTGCGGCGCGCGCGCGCGGCCACCGCGCAGCCGACGGCCTAACGATGCTGATCGAACAGGGAGCGCTGGCGTTCGAGCGGTGGTTCGGTGTTCCGCCAGACCGCGACGTGATGCGCCGGGCTGTCGCGCGCTGAATCGGGCCCATGTCATCGTGGCTTCACGCGACCTCGGCATTGCGCGTTCACCCGGCTGTTCGCTTGCTCCGGAGCGCCGCTGGAGGGATCGCCGATCTGCTCCTGCCGCGAGTGTGCGTCGTCTGCGAGTGTCCACTCGCTGCACACGAACGCGGTGTGGTCTGCGGTCGGTGTTGGACGCGACTCGACGCGATGCCGCACCCGCAGTGCGCGAGGTGTGGGCACCCGCACATCAAGCACAGCTGTCGGTGGTGTGCCCTTCTTCCGCCGTTCGTGCGAGCCGTCCGGTCCGTGTGCTGGGCGCCGACCGGCGCAGGAGGCGCGATCATTCACGCGCTGAAATACGACGGCTGGCGAGCCGCCGCCGAAGGAATGGCTGAGCGAATGGCGCGTCTCGCCTGGCCGATCGACGTCGTCGAAGAGCGAACGGCACTCGTTCCGGTTCCTCTCTCGCACGCGAGACTGCGCGAACGGGGGTTCAACCAGAGTGAGCTGATTGCCGGCGCCCTCGCATCGCGATGGCGCATACCCGTCTGGACCGATCTCTTGTCACGGCAGCGAAACACGGAAACGCAGACGCGCCTTACACCAGGGGACCGCTTGCGCAACGTGGCCGGGGCATTCGATGTTTCGTCGTCCGTGGCGACGCGACTGCGTGGCGCGCACCTCGTGCTCGTTGACGATGTCGTCACCACAGCCGCGACACTGAACGCATGCGCGGAAACGCTGATGCAAGGCGGCGCTCGCATCATCAGCTATGTCACCTTCGGCCGCGCTCGCTCCGCGAGTGATCGGCCGCTTTCGTGAGGAAGATCGGGAAATGGCGATTCGGGTGGGTATCAACGGCTTCGGCCGGATCGGGCGGCAGGTGGTTCGCGCGGCGAAGGAGCAGGGCGTCGCGGACCTCGACTTCATCGCGGTGAACGATCTCACCGACACCAAGACGCTTGCGCATCTCTTCAAGTACGACTCCGTCCATCGCACGTATGATGGCGAGGTGAGCACCTCGGCCAATGGCATCTGCGTCGACGGCGATGAGGTTCGCGTCTTCGCGGAGAAGGATCCTTCGGCGCTGCCGTGGAAGGACCTCGGCGTCGACATCGTGCTCGAATCGACCGGCCGCTTCACGAAGGCCGAAGACGCCGGCAAGCACATCAAGGGCGGCGCGAAGAAGGTCATCATCTCCGCGCCGGCCAAAGGTGAGGACATCACCATCGTCATGGGCGTGAACAGCGACAAGTACGACAACGCCAAGCACCACATCGTGTCGAACGCGTCGTGCACCACCAATTGTCTCGTCCCCATGGTCAAGGTCGTGCGCGATGCCTTCGGCTTCCGCCACGGATCCATGGTGACCATCCACAGCTACACCAACGACCAGAACATCCTCGATCTTCCCCACAAGGACCTTCGCCGTGCCCGCGCGGCGGCGTTGTCGATCATTCCCACGACGACCGGCGCGGCGAAGGCGACGTCGCTGGTCATCCCGGAGGTGAAGGGCAAGATCGACGGGATCGCGATCCGCGTTCCGACTCCCGACGTATCCCTCACCGACCTCGCTGCTGAAGTCGATCGCCCGGTCACGGTCGAGGAAGTGAACGCGGCGTTCAAAGCAGCAGCCGACGGTCCGATGCACGGGATCCTCGCGTACGCCGAGGAAGAGCTGGTGTCCGTGGACTACATCGGCAACGCGCACTCCTGCATCCTCGACTCGAAAAGCACGAGCGTCATCGATGGCACGCTCGTGAAGGTCTCCGGCTGGTACGACAACGAGTGGGGCTACGCGTCGCGTTGCGTGGATCTCATTCGTTTCATGGGTGCGCGGCTCTAGGGAGCCGCGCACCAGCTATCAGCCATCAGCCATCGGCCATCAGCTCAAACGGCGTGATTTCCAAACGAACCATTCGCGACTTGACCGACGCGGAGGTGCGCGGTAAGCGCGCCCTCGTCCGTGTCGACTTCAACGTGCCGCTCGATGAGAGTGGCACCGTGTCCGACGACACGCGCATTCGCGCGGCGCTTCCGACCATCGAAGCGCTCGCGGGTCGCGGTTCTCGGGTGGTACTGCTCTCCCACCTCGGCCGACCGAAAGGCGGAAAGCACGAGCCGAAGTATTCGCTGGCGCCGGTCGCCAAGCGGCTCGGTGAGCTGACCTCGCGCCCTGTCCGCTTCGTCGCCGCGCTCGACTCCGACGACGCGATCACCGCCACCCGTGAGCTCAAGGACGGCGAGATTCTGCTCCTGGAGAACACGCGGTTCAATGCGGGCGAAGAAAAGAACGACGATGCGCTCGCGAAGGGACTCGCACGGCTCGGCGATCTCTACGTGAACGATGCGTTCGGTGCCGCCCACCGTGCACACTCGTCGACCGCTGGCGTCGCCAAGTATCTGCATCCCGCCGTCGCCGGCCTTCTGATGGAGAAGGAGCTCGAGTATCTCGGGTCGGCACTCGCCGATCCGCAGCGGCCGTTCATCGCGATCCTGGGCGGCGCGAAGATCTCGGGCAAGATCGACGTCATCGAGTCGCTGTTGCCGAAGGTCGATGGGCTGCTGATAGGCGGCGCAATGGCGAACACGTTCTACAAGGCAATGGGCCTCGAGACCGGCAAGTCGCTGGTCGAGCCCGATCGTCTCGAGCTGGCGAAGTCGCTGCTGGATCGCGCTGGATTCCGCCTCACGCTGCCGCACGATGCCATCGTGGCCCCGTCGCTGGAGCACGCTGCCGGCGCGCACGCCGTCAAGCGCGACGCAATCCCGCCTAACGAAGCGATGTTCGACATCGGGCCCGACACGATGCGTTCGTATGCGCGGGCGATCGCGACCGCGAAGACGGTCGTCTGGAACGGCCCGATGGGCGTGTTCGAGACGCCGCCGTTCGATGCTGGCACGCGGGCCGTCGCACAGGCCATGGCCGAGGCCACGAGCAAGGGAGCCACGACGATCGTTGGCGGTGGAGATTCCGCTGCAGCGGTTGCCGAAGCGGGCCTCGAGGCGCGTATGAGCCACGTGTCCACGGGCGGTGGCGCCTCGCTGGAGTTTCTGGAAGGCAAGCCGTTGCCTGGCGTCGAGGCGCTGGAGGCACGCCGGTGATGCTCCGCAAGCCGGTGTTCGCCGCGAACTGGAAGATGAACCACGGTCCAACCGACGCGAAGGCGTTTCTTCGCACGTTTCTCGTGCACTATGCCCGACGCGCCGACCGTACGGTGGCGTTCTTTCCTCCCGCGCTGACGCTCCATGCCGTGACCGATGCGCTCCGCGATCGGTCCGACATCGTGGTCGGCGTGCAGAACGTTCATTGGGAACCCAAGGGAGCGTTCACCGGCGAGCTGTCGGCTCCCATCGCACGTGATGCGGGCGCGCGGCTCGTGCTCGTCGGACACTCGGAGCGGCGCCATGTCTTCGGCGAGACCGACGAGCAGACCGGACTCAAGTGCGCGGCCGTAGCCAGCGCGGGCCTCGTGCCCATGTTGTGCGTCGGCGAGAAGCTCGAGGAACGCGAGCGAGGAACTGAGGAAGCGGTGGTCGTGAGGCAGCTGCGAGCCGGCTTCGCGCGGTTACAGCCGGCGCAGATCGCCACTGCGCTCGTGGCATACGAGCCCGTTTGGGCAATCGGCACCGGCCGGACGGCTTCGCCAAACGATGCGTCGACGATGCACGCCGTAGTGCGGCGGGTGTTGAAGGAACTTGCCGGCGAGCGTGCCGCTCACATTCCCGTGCTGTACGGCGGAAGCGTGAGCCGGGGCAACGTGGCCGAGCTGATCGGCGCTGCCGAGGTTGATGGTGTTCTCGTCGGCGGAGCGAGCCTCGACGCGGACGGGTGGGCGACGATCGTCCGGGCCTGAGTTTTTTCAAGGGGGCTAAACCCTAAGTCTCGGCGCGGGTTGACCCACCAGGTTCAACCCGGCGATATTACACGGCTGCATTTTTCAATCGTTCAGCCCCCGTTCAAGCAATGCTGTACACGTTTCTCGTCATTCTGCTGATTCTCGACAGCGTCGTTCTCGTCGCCGCGATCCTGCTTCAGAGCGGAAAGGGCGGTGGGCTCGCCGCGAGCTTCGGCGGCGCCACCTCCGCGGCCGATTCGCTCATTGGAACTCGTCAGGCGGGTAACCTGCTTACGAAGGCGAGCTGGTGGTGCGGGGGTATCTTCCTGCTGCTCGCGTTCGTTCTTCAGATCGCTTCTGCCCGCACTCGCGTACCGGCTTCGGTGCTCGACAAGCCGCTGACGAACGTCCCCGCGGCGCCGGTTGCTCCGACGCAGCAGAAGTCGAATCCGGCGGTTCCGCTCGAGGCAGCGCCGAAGTCCCCGGCACAGGCGACCACGCCTACAAAGCCGGCGCCGTCGACGCCTGCTCCCAAGGGTACTCAGCCCAAGCAGTAACGCTCACCGGTGACCGACCAGCGCTCCCTCCCAGGGTTCCTCCTCCTCGAGGACGGAACCCTTTTTCGCGGCCGGCTCGATCGCGCTATCGCTCCCGCGGTCGCCGAAGTCGTGTTTACGACGAACATGACGGGGTACCAGGAGGTCTATACCGACCCCTCGTATCAGGGCCAGATCGTCGTGATGACGGCGCCCATGATCGGGAACTACGGCATCAACAACGAAGACCCGGAATCGGGTGCGCCGCAGGTTGCTGGCGTCGTGTTGCGAGAGCTGTCGCGGAGCTACTCGAACTGGCGAGCGTCGGGAGACCTACGGAGCTGGCTCGCCGCCGCGAACGTGCCCATTCTCGAAGGAGTCGATACGCGGCGCCTGACGCGACACCTCAGGTCCGTCGGCGTTATGCGTGGGGTGATTGGAGTTGGAGACGAGCCCAACGACGAAGCACGCGCTGCTCTCGATGCGTGCCCCAGCATGGAAGGTCTCGACCTCGCCTCGCGCGTTTCCACAAAGTCGGAGTACGCCTGGGGCGACCCTCGCGCGACTACCCACATCGTTGCGTACGACTATGGGATCAAGCGCAACATCCTCCGTCTGTTCGAGGCGGAAGGGTGTCGCGTGACGGTGGTCCCGGCGACGATGCCGCACGGCGACGTGCTCGAGCGGTCGCCGGACGGGGTGTTCCTCAGCAACGGGCCGGGTGATCCGGCGGCCGTTGCCTACGCGCCCGATGCCATTCGCGGCATCGCTGCGGCCGGGGTCCCGCTCTTCGGGATCTGCCTGGGCCATCAGCTTCTTGGCCTCACGTTCGGCGGCGAGACGGTGAAAATGCCGTACGGGCATCGAGGCGGGAACCATCCCGTGAAGGAGCTGACCACGGGACGCGTGCTCATCACGTCGCAGAATCACGGCTTTGCGGTTCGGGGTGACGAACACGGCGTTCCCGGTGCGCCGGGGTTGGAGGTCACGCACGTGAACCTCAATGACGGAACGGTCGAGGGTCTGAAGCACCGTGAGCAGCCGATCTTCGCGGTCCAGTACCATCCCGAAGCCGCCCCGGGCCCACACGACGCACGACCGCTGTTCCGCGAGTTCATGGAGACCGTGAGGAAGGCGAGCGTCTAGTCCCTCGAAGCAAACCCGTCCGGACTTGCGCAAATGCCTCGTCCGGCGGCTTCGAGCAGGCTGGCTCAAGTGAGCCAAGCGCTTGACACACAACGGTTAACGGCCTAGTTTCGGAGCCGTTGATCGAGTGTCCCAACGAGTCTCTGTCGAGGCCCATCAATGACGAAAGCCGACCTGGTCGAGCGAGTCACCGCGCAGATTTCACAAACTGCCGGACCGATGATCTCAAAGAAGGACTGCGCTCGCGTCGTCGATTCGTTTCTCGACGCGATCAAAGAAGCCCTGCAGCAACAGAAGAACATCGAGGTCCGCGGCTTCGGCACGTTCAAGATTCGACAGCGGAAGACTCGAATGGCCCGCAATCCTCGCACGGGATCGCCTGTCGAGGTCTCCGCGCGGCCTGTTCCGGTCTTCAAGCCCTCGAAGGAGCTGCGCGCTATGGTCGCCGGGACCGAGTACGTCGAGGAGTTTACGGAAGACTGACGGCGTTCGGTGTGCGGATCAAGCGTCGACGCGCGATCATTCGATGACTCGAGAGCGACCCGGTGCTAACAGCACCGGGTTTTTCGTTGCCGTGCAGGCGAAGCGCGTCGGCTATATTCCTTCAACCGACGATGACCGTAACAGTCTTGCTTTTCGCCTCTTACGCCGACGCGCTCGGAAAGTCGGCGATCGAGTTGGATGTCGCGCCTGGCTCGACCGTTCGCGACATCCTCGGAACACTGTGCGCGATGCCCGGCGGCGATCGACTCCCACCACGCCCGCTCGTGGCGGTCAATCAAGAGTACGCAAGCGCCAGCACGACACTTCAGGGTGGAGAGGAGGTCGCAGTGATTCCACCGGTGGCGGGCGGCTGATGCGCGTCGCCCTCGTCGATAGTCCGATCGATGTCGCCGCGCTGATCTCGGAAGTCAGCGACGACTCGTGCGGCGCTGCTACGGTGTTCCTCGGCTGCGTGCGCAACGTGAACGAGGGGCGAGCGGTAACAGGCATCGAGTACTCCGCATATCGAAGCATGGCCGAGCGTGAAATGTCAGCGATCGCGCATGAAGCGGCCGAGCGGTTTGGGGTGACACGCCTGATCGTCGAGCATCGGCTTGGCACACTCGGCCTCGGTGACGTGAGCGTGGCGATCGTCTCGGCGCATCCGCATCGCGCGCCGGCACTCGACGCAATGCGCTTCGCCATCGAAGAGCTCAAGCGACGTGTGCCGATCTGGAAGCTCGAGCTGTACGTCGATGGAACCCGCGAATGGGTGGGAGCAGTGTCGATTCCCGAGGGCGTTCGATGAGCGGCGCCCTCAAGGATCAATTCGGTCGCAGCATCGAGTATCTCCGCATCTCGGTGACGGACCGGTGCAACTTCCGGTGCTTGTACTGCATGCCCGCGGAAGGGCTCCCGTGGTTACCCAAGGCCGAGATTCTCTCGTACGAGGAGATCGCCGGCGTCGTGAGTCAGCTCGCACCGCTCGGGTTGCGACGTGTTCGCATCACAGGTGGTGAACCGACCATCCGACCGAATCTCGAAGAGCTCATTCGACTGCTTCGCGCGCTACCCGAGATCGAGGACATCGCACTCTCGACGAACGGTGCGCGTTTGCTGGAGCTCGCGCACGGACTTCGCGCAGCTGGACTCGATCGCATCAACATGAGCGCGGACAGTCTGCGTCCCGATCGCATCGCGAAGATCGCGCGGCGAAACCTCGGGTTCGATCCGGTGACGTCCGCGCTCGCCGCGGAGCGTGCAGGCATCGCGCCGATCAAGATCAACGTCGTGGTCATGCGCTCCATCAACGACGATGAGATCGAAGACTTCGCGCGGCTCACGCTCGATCATCCGTGGCACGTGCGCTTCATCGAGCTCATGCCCGTTGGCGAGATGAGCGGTCTCACGTGGGAGCACATCGTACCCAGCGACGAAGTGTTGTCTCGGATCGCATCGCTCGGTACGCTCGCGCCAGACGGTGGGCCGCCACGAGGTAACGGCCCCGCGACGTATTATCGGCTCGCTGGTGCGCAGGGCACGGTCGGCGTCATCACGCCGATGACACATACGTACTGCGCGTCGTGCAACCGCGTGCGACTCACGGCCGATGGCAGACTTCGCACCTGTCTCTTCGGCGATCACGAGGTGCTGTTGCGCGACGCGCTCAGGCGCGGCGAGCCACTCGAGCCGCTCTTCCGACAGGCACTCGCCGACAAGCCGAAGGAGCACGCTCTGTTGCAGATGAAAGTCGGCGGCCTTCGCGCGCTTTCGCAGGTTGGTGGGTAAACCATAGACGCGTTGTAGGTGGCTCCTGCTCCAACTAGTTTTGCGTTACTAGAGCAATCAACCCACCTCAACGCACAACATGGTCAATCTCATCACGGTCGTCGGCGCGGGGAACGTCGGCGCGACTACCGCTCAGCGTGTTGCGGAGAAGGAGCTGGCTCGCCGCGTCGTCATGGTCGATGTCGTCGAGGGTGTTCCGCAAGGGAAGGGACTCGACCAGTGGCAGTCCGCACCCATCGAAGGCTTCGACTCGCGTGTGATCGGCGCGAACGGCTACGACGAGACCGCGGGGTCGGACATCGTCATCATCACCGCCGGGATTGCTCGCAAGCCGGGCATGTCGCGCGATGATCTGCTGAACACGAATGCCGGCATCGTGAAGCAGGTGTCGGAGCAGATCGCGAGGACGTCGCCGAACGCGATCATTATCGTCGTGTCGAACCCGCTCGACGTGATGTGCTACGTCGCCAAGAAGGTGACGGGATTTCCTCGCGAGCGCGTCATCGGAATGGCTGGCGTCCTCGACACCGCACGCTATCGCGCGTTCCTGGCGGAAGCACTCGACGTGTCCGTGCGTGACATTCAGGCGATGGTACTCGGCGGCCATGGCGATACGATGGTCCCGCTCATCAGCTACACGACGGTCAGCGGGATCCCGGTGACTCAGCTGCTCGATCGGAAAACGCTCGACGAGATCGTGGATCGCACGCGCAATGGTGGCGCCGAGATCGTGAAGTACCTGAAGACGGGCTCTGCGTACTACGCGCCGTCGTCAGGTGCCGTCCAGATGGCCGAAGCGATCGTGTTCGACCAGAAGCGTGTGCTCCCGTGCGCTGCGTGGCTCGAGGGTGAGTACGGGATGTCCGGGATTTTCCTTGGCGTTCCCGTGAAGCTCGGACGCCGAGGTGTGGAGAAGGTGCTCGAGGTCGAGCTCACCTCGAAAGAACGCGTCGATCTCGGCAAGAGCGCGGAAGCCGTGCGCGAGCCGATGTCGAAGCTCACGATTTAGCGCGCGTCGAAGCCGGCGATGACTGCCCCCTCCGCAGCCGCGTTACCACGAGCGAATGCCCACCGCGGCGCGATCGCGCGATTCTGGCACTCGTCGATCGGGAAGAAGGCGGTGATGGCGGCGACCGGCCTGGTGATGATCGCCTTCCTGATCGTGCACGTGCTCGGCAACCTGCAGATGTTCGAGGGGCCGCTCAAGATCAACGACTATTCCGCGGCCTTGCACCGATTGGGGCCGCTGCTATGGGTAGCCCGCGCGGGCCTGCTCGCCGCGCTCGTGCTGCACGTCGTCGCGGCATACCAGCTCACGCGACGAAGTCAGGGCGCACGGTCCGTCGGTTATGCGGACCGTGAGCCGCAAATATCGACGTTCGCGGCGCGCACGATCCGCTGGGGCGGCGTCCTGCTGCTCGTCTTCGTCGTGCTGCACCTCCTGCATTTCACGTTCGGCACGATTCATCCGGCCTTCGACCGGAAGGACGTGTACGGCAACATGGTCGCCGCGTTCCAGATGTGGTGGGTCGCGGTGCTGTATCTCCTCGCCATGATCGGCCTGGGCTTGCATCTCTACCACGGGACCTGGAGCAGCATCCGGACACTCGGCCTAACGAGACCGTCCGCGGATCCGTTCCGGCGGCGCGTGTCAGCGGTGCTGGCGTGGGCCATCTATCTTGGCTTCTCCATCATTCCGATCGCGGTGCTCGCGGGGATCGTCAAGTAACCCCTGCGTTAGCGCGGTTGCTTCAAGCGAACGACATCGATGGAACTGCGTTCCCGAATTCCTTCCGGTCCGATCCAATCGAAGTGGGACACCCACCGCTTCGAGATGAAGCTCGTGAACCCCGCCAACAAGCGGAAATTCACCGTCATCGTGGTTGGCACCGGGCTCGCCGGCGGATCCGCGGCGGCGACGCTGAGTGAGCTCGGCTACAACGTGCTCTGCTTCTCTTTTCACGACTCGCCGAGGCGCGCGCACAGCATCGCGGCACAAGGCGGCATCAACGCGGCCAAGAACTATCAGAACGACGGCGACAGCGTCTACCGCCTGTTCTACGACACGGTGAAGGGCGGGGATTTCCGCTCGCGCGAGGCGAACGTGTATCGACTCGCGCAGATCTCCGTCAACATCATCGACCAGTGCGTCGCCCAGGGCGTCCCGTTTGCGCGCGAGTATGGTGGGCTGTTGGCGAATCGATCCTTCGGCGGCGCGCAGGTGTCGCGAACGTTTTACGCGCGCGGACAGACCGGCCAGCAGCTGTTGTTAGGCTGCTATCAGGCGCTCGAGAAGGAGATCGCGCGCGGCGGTGTGAAGATGTTTTCGCACACCGAGATGCTGGACGTGGTGCTTGTGGACGGGAAGGCACGCGGCATCATCACGCGCAACCTCAGCACCGGGGCGATCGAGGCCTATGCGGCCGACGCGGTCGTCCTCGCAACCGGTGGATACGGCAACGCGTTCTACCTGTCGACGAACGCCAAGAACTGCAACGCGACGGCCATCTGGAGAGCGCACAAGCGCGGAGCCGCCTTCGCCAACCCGTGCTTCACGCAGATCCACCCGACGTGCATCCCCGTGAGCGGCGACTATCAGTCGAAACTCACGCTCATGAGCGAGTCGCTCCGCAACGATGGTCGCGTCTGGGTGCCGAAGACGGCCGGGGACAAGCGGCGGCCGAGCGAGATCCCGGAAGCGGAGCGCGATTACTATCTCGAGCGGAAGTATCCCAGCTTCGGCAATCTCAGTCCGCGAGATATCTCCTCCCGTGCAGCGAAGGAGGTGTGTGACGAAGGCCGCGGTGTAGGTGAGACCGGGCGCGGTGTGTATCTCGATTTCGCGGATGCCATTCGGCGCCTCGGCGAGGACAAGATTCGGGAGCGCTACGGCAACCTGTTCGAGATGTACGAGCGGATCACGGATGAGAACCCGTATCGCGTGCCGATGCGCATTTACCCGGCCGTGCATTACACCATGGGCGGGCTCTGGGTGGACTACAATCTCATGAGCACGCTGCCAGGGCTGCACGTGCTTGGCGAGGCGAACTTCTCGGATCATGGCGCCAATCGGCTTGGTGCCAGCGCGCTGATGCAGGGGCTCGCCGACGGGTACTTCGTGATTCCGTACACCATCGGCGACTATCTGGCGAACGCCAAACTGGAGAAGGTGTCGGCCGAACAACCGGAGTTCGTGGCGGCGAAGGCGAGCATCGAGTCCATGACGAAACGGTTGTTAGGCATCAACGGCAAACGTACCGTCGATGCCTTCCATCGCGAGCTCGGCGCGCTTCTGTGGGAGGATTGCGGCATGGCGCGGAACGCGGCCGGCCTGCAGCGTGCGCTCAGCCGAATTCCGGAGATCCGTGAAGAGTTCTGGCAGAACGTCAACGTGCCCGGCAGCGATGTAGAGCTCAACCAGGCGCTCGAGAAAGCCGGCCGCGTGGCCGATTTTCTGGAATTCGCGGAGCTCATGTGCACGGATGCGCTGCACCGCGACGAGTCGTGCGGCGGCCACTTTCGTGAGGAGCACCAGACGCCTGACGGCGAAGCGCTGCGGGACGACGCACGCTTCGCGTACGTGGCGGCGTGGGAATATTGCGGGGCGGGGAACGCACCGAAATTGTCGAAGGAGCCGTTGGCGTTTGAAAATGTCCCGCTGTCGCAGCGAAGCTATAAGTGACCTAACGATGCGATTTACTCTACGAATCTGGCGTCAGAAGTCGACGAGTACACCCGGGAAGCTCGTGCAATACGACGCACCGGATGTGAGCCCCGACATGTCGTTCCTCGAGATGCTCGACGTCGTCAACGAGCGACTGATGGAGCGAGGTGAGGAACCCGTCGCGTTCGCGCACGACTGCCGGGAGGGCATCTGTGGCACATGCTCGCTCATGATCAACGGCGTCGCACACGGCCCTGTGCGAGGCGCGGCGACGTGTCAGGTGCACATGCGCAGCTTCTCCGACGGCCAGACGATCGACATCGAGCCGTGGCGCGCGCGTGCCTTTCCGATCATCAAGGACCTCATCGTCGATCGCGCGGCGCTCGACCGGATCGTCCAGGCCGGCGGGTTCATCTCGGCCCCCACGGGCAGCGCACCCGACGCAAACGCGATCCCGATACCCAAGCAGGACGTCGACGACGCGATGGACGCGGCGGCCTGTATTGGGTGCGGCGCCTGCGTGGCGGCATGCCCTAACGCGTCGGCCTCGCTATTCACGGCCGCCAAAGTCAGCCATCTCGGGCTGCTTCCGCAGGGTCAGCCTGAGCGATATCGACGCGTCACCCGCATGGTTGAGCAGATGGACCTGGAAGGCTTCGGCGGATGCACACTCTTCGGCGAATGCCAGGAGGCCTGCCCCAAGCTCATCAGCATTGATACCATCGCGCGCATGAACCGGGATTATTTCAAGGCAACGATGCGGTTGCGCGAGGAGGCGAAACCCGCTGGTTCAGGGTGAACGCGCTGCCGAAGGTTGGGCGCGTGTGATGGCGCGGTTGCTGCACGTGCCAGTCGCCATGGAGCGCCCACCCGACACGAATCCGCCGAGCGCCGTCAACCCGACGCCGAACCGGAAGA
Source organism: Gemmatimonadaceae bacterium (assembly GCA_036509075.1). Lineage (GTDB taxonomy): Bacteria > Gemmatimonadota > Gemmatimonadetes > Gemmatimonadales > Gemmatimonadaceae > JAJKIV01. The sequence goes on along the minus strand of DATCGG010000469.1, from coordinate 11,474 downwards.
CCGAGCCCTATCTGGGAGGAGCGGATGCCGTCGACAAGACGAGCACCCTCGGCGACGTTCACGGTTCCGACGTGAACGAGCCGACAGACAGGTCGGTCGAGACGACCGCGACGGTGCCGCACACCGGCGGACTGGGCGCGATTGGCTGGATCCTGCTCGTCCTCGCGATACTCGTCGCGGTGGCCTACACCGCGGGGCTGTTCACCTAACGCGAACGCGTGCCCCGCTAGAGCTTCGGCAGAGTGACGCCCTTCTGTCCCTGGTATTTCCCCTGCTTGTCCCGATACGACACCTCGGGCGGCTCGTCGCCCTTGAAGAACAGCACCTGCGCGATCCCTTCGTTCGCGTAGATCTTCGCCGGAAGCGGCGTCGTGTTGGAGATTTCCAGCGTCACGTAGCCTTCCCATTCCGGCTCGAAGGGCGTGACGTTCGTGATGATGCCGCAGCGCGCATACGTGGACTTGCCGACGGTCACGGTCACGACATCGCGCGGAATGCGGAAATACTCGACGGAGCGGGCGAGGGCGAACGAGTTGGGCGGTACGATGCAGACGTCACCCTCGAACTCGACGAACGACTTCGGATCGAAGTTCTTGGGATCGACAACGGAATTCAGGACGTTGGTGAAGATTCTGAACTCGCGCGCGACGCGCATATCGTAGCCATAGGAGCTCACGCCGTACGAGATGACGCCGGATCGCACCTGACGGCCCTCGAATGGTTCGATCATGTGATGCTCGAGCGCCATGCGAGTGATCCAACGGTCGGCTTGAATGCTCATCGGGAATCGGGAATCGGGAAATCGGGAATCGGGAATCGACCTACCTGAGAGGCGAGATCGACGCCGCGGCGTGGCGGCGGGAAGATAACCGGAACTGTCAGCCGCGGCAGTTCGCCACGCTCATCTTTTTCGCTCGCGATTCCCGATTCCCCATTCCCGATTCCCGACGTGTTCGCGCGAAGCGCGAACACGTTGACACTACTTCCAAGCGCAGGATAGCTTACCACCTGCGAAGCAAGTGAATTATTTCACGAAGTCGGGAGCGTGATGGATCGCACGTATCTGCCGATATTGCTGCTGATGGGCTTCGTGGTCGCCAACGCGATTCTCATCGTCGCGTTGTCCCACCTCACGATTCGCCGTCGCGTCACGCCGGAAAAGAACACGCCGTACGAATCCGGCATCCCTCCCCTCGGCGACGCGCGCGAACGCTTCTCGATCAAGTTCTACATGGTCGCGATGTTGTTCATCATCTTCGACATCGAGACCGTGTTCATGATCCCGTGGGGCGTGTTCTACCGACAGCTCTCCTGTTCGGTGCCGCTCGTCACGATCACCAACGCCTGCCCCGCGGGAAAGCTTACGTTCTTCGGCCTCGGCGAGATGCTGGTGTTCATGCTGATTCTCGTCGTCGGCCTCGCCTACGTCTGGAAGAAGGGAGCCTTGCAGTGGGACTGACGCCTAGCCCTGACCGTCGCGTGGTCGAATACAGTCCGACCTCGCAGGAAGGATGGGTCGCGACGAAGCTCGAGTTTCTCGTGAACTGGGGTCGCGCGAACTCGCTCTGGCCCATGCCGTTCGGCACGGCCTGTTGTGCCATCGAATTCATGGCGACCGCCGCGAGTCGGTTCGACCTCGCGCGCTTCGGCATGGAGCGCATGAGCTTCTCGCCTCGTCAGGCAGACGTGCTGATCTGCGCCGGCCGTGTGCCGTTCAAGCTCGCACCCGTCATTCGACGAATCTGGCAGCAGATGCCGCAACCGAAGTGGGCCATCGCCATGGGCGCGTGCGCCTCGAGCGGCAACATCTTCGACAACTACGCGGTGGTGCAGGGCATCGACACGATCATTCCGGTCGACGTGTACGTGCCGGGATGCCCGCCTCGGCCGGAAGGGCTGATGTACGGCATCATGCTGCTGCAGGAGAAGGTGAAGCGCGAGCGGATGAGCGACAAAACGATTCGCGCCGAGATGGAGCCGGACCCGAAGAGCCGGCTTTACATCCCGGCGCCCGTCATCGACGAGCTCTCGGAGCCGTTTGGCAATTCCGTTCACCAGACGCGGTCGGGCCTGTGAGCGACGGGTTCGAGATTCAGTACGCGGGTAGCGCCCTCGGTAACGCCGCACCCGCACCGGTCACGCCGCGCAACGTGCCTAATCGCGGCGGAGAGCAGAATCCATCGGCGGCCGCGCTGCGCCAGCAGTTCGGCGACGCGATCGAGCGCGTGGATGTCGTGTGGGGGGTGACGAACGTCTACGTGCGACCGGAGCGTGCCCTCGACATCGTCCGCTGGTTGCACGACGACAGCTCGCAACGGTACGACTACCTCTCTGATGTAACGGCCGTCGAGTATCGGGACCTCGAAGCCCCGATCGAAGTCGTGTGGCACCTTCGGTCGCTTCCATTCCGGCGGGAGCTCCGGCTCAAGGCGCAACTTCCGAAAGACAAGCCGCTCGAGGTCGCGAGCGTCTGGTCTATCTACAAGGGTGCCGACTGGCTCGAGCGGGAATGCTTCGACATGTTCGGCATCCGGTTCATTGGGCACCCCGATCTGCGTCGCATTCTCATGTGGGAGCAGTACCGCGAGGGCTTCCCGCTTCGCAAGGACTTCCCGCTGCGCGGGCGATTCAGCCGCGCGGAGCAGCTGCGCCAGGCGCTCGCCGCAAACCCCGAAGCGCGCTATTCGATGGAGGAGCTCTCCATCGCCGACGCGTTCGAGGATCTGCCGACTGACATGCGCAAGCGCCTCAAGGGCGGCGAGCGCACAGGAGAATAGCCGTGGCCACGCAGAAGCGGACGGTCGAAGTCGCGCTTTCGACAACCGGAGTGGATGCAGAGGGACGGCCGCAGCGTGTCCCGCTCGTCATCGCGGATGATGGGTCGCCGGTCGCCGTCGAGGCGCCACCGATGGTGGAGCCCGATCTCGCGGGCGAGCACATGCTGATCAACATCGGACCGCAGCATCCGGCGACGCACGGCGTCCTCCGTCTGGTGCTCGAGCTCGATGGGGAAACCGTGGTGCGCTGTATCCCACACATCGGCTATCTGCACTGCGGCTTCGAGAAGCTCGGCGAGTACAGGCAATACAACCAGATCCTGCCGCTCACCGATCGCGAAGATTACCTCAACGCGATGGGCAACAACGTCGGCTGCGCGATGAGCGCAGAGCGGCTGTTCGGCATCGAGATCACCGAGCGATGCAAGGTGCTGCGCGTCATCGCGTGCGAGCTCTCGCGCATTGCGTCGCACCTCGTGTGGGTCGGGACGACCTGCATCGACATCGGGGCCTTCACGCCGTTCCTCTGGGCATTTCAGCAGCGCGAGTACATCTACGACCTGATCGAGCGGTGGGTGGGCGCGCGCCTGACGCCTACGATCACGCGTGTGGGTGGCCTCGCTGCCGACATCCCCGACGGGTGGATGACCGACCTTCGCCACTTCACCAAGGAGTTCCCCAAGACGGTCGACGAGATCGACAAGATGCTGACAAAGAATGGCATCTGGGTCGGGCGCACGATCGGTCTTGGCGTGATGACGCCGGAAGAAGCGACCAACTGGGGACTCTCGGGTCCGATGCTTCGCGCGTCGGGGGTCGCGTACGATGTGCGGAAAGATTTCCCGTACTACGACTACGAGACGTATGACTTCGACGTCCCCGTCGGCACGAACGGCGACGTCTACGATCGCTACCTCGTGCGCATGGAGGAGCTGCGGCAATCCATCCGCATCCTCGAGCAGGCCGCCAACCGGCTGCCGGATGGCCCGATCAACGTGGACGATCCGCGGGTGATCCTGCCTAACAAGTCGAAGGCGACGAGCGAGATGGAATCAATGATCCATCACTTCAAGCTCGTCATGGAAGGCCCGCGTCCGCCACTCGGCGAAGCGTACGTGGCCATGGAAAGTCCCAAAGGCGAGAAGGGCTACTACATGGTCTCGGACGGCACATCCAAGCCGGTGCGCTGGCGTATCCGTCCACCGTCGTTCGTCAACTTGGCCGCGATCCCGAAGATGGTGGAGGGGCACTTGCTGTCCGACGTCATTGCGATCAACGCCAGCATCGACATCGTCATGGGAGAGATCGACCGCTGATGGCCATTTCCAAGGAGATGGGTGGCGTCCACGCCGAGTCGCATGCGGCACACGGGAGCGGCGCGCACGCGCACGGTGAGCCGCACGAACCGGTCTTCGTTGGCGAACGTCGCAAGCAGCTCGACGAGCTGCTGACTCGATACCCAACGAAGATGGCGGCGCTGCTTCCCGCACTCTGGATGGTGCAGGAGGATCGCGGCTGGGTGAGCGAAGCGGCGATGGCCGAGGTGGCAGACGTTTTGGCGCTCACCCCGGCGTACGTGAAGGGCGTGGTGACGTTCTACACCATGTACCATCAGCACCCGGTTGGAAAGCATTTCGTCCAGGTGTGCACGACGTCGCCCTGCAACGTCTGCGGCGCCGAGGACGTGGTGAACGCGTTCCTGAAACACACGAAGTGCGGTGAGCTCGGCGTCACGTCCGAGGACGGCCGGTTCACCGTGATCGAGGTCGAGTGCCTTGGCGCCTGCGGCTTTGCGACGCCGGTGATGATCAATTCCGACTTCATCGAGTCCGTCACCCCCGAGAAGGTGCCGGATCTTCTCTCCAAGCTGACCTAATGGGATACCCGCACGCCCCGCATCCGCGGGAGACGACCGTTCTCTCGAAATACTTCGGCGACCGCGACGCCATCAGCCTCGACGGCTGGCGAAAGCGTGGCGGCTACGTCGCCCTCGAGAAGGCGTTAGGCATGACGCCGGCCGAGATCGTCGGCGTGGTGAAGGATTCCGGGCTGCGCGGCCGCGGCGGCGCCGGCTTCCCGACGGGCCTCAAGTGGTCGTTCATGAAGCCGGGCGACGGCAAGCCGCACTACCTGTGCTGCAACGCCGACGAGTCCGAGCCGGGCACGTTCAAGGACCGCGAGATCATGCGCTGGACGCCGCATGCGCTCATCGAGGGATGCGCAATCGGCTCCTACGCGATCGGGGCGGAGACGTGCTACATCTACATCCGCGGCGAGTTCACCGAGCCGCTGGAGCGGATGGAAGCTGCCGTTCGTGAAGCGCGAACGGCCGGCGTCATCGGGCCTAACGCGATGGGGACGGGGAAGCGCGTCGACGTCTGGATCCACAAGGGCGCTGGTGCGTATATCTGCGGCGAAGAGACCGCCATGATGAACTCCCTCGAGGGGCGACGCGGCAACCCGCGCATCAAGCCGCCGTTCCCGGCGGTCGCCGGTGTGTTCGGGCAGCCCACGACCATCAACAACGTCGAAACGCTGGCCGCGGTGCCGCACATCCTGAACAACGGCGCCGACTGGTACAAGAAGATGGCGCGGCCGGACAATCCGAAGAGCACCGGCACCAAGCTGTGGTCGGTGTGCGGGAATGTGGCACGTCCCGGTAACTACGAGGTCGAGATGGGATTTCCGTTCAAGGATTTCCTCTACGACCTCTGCGGCGGGCCTCCGCCGGGCCGGAAGTTCAAGGCGGTCATCCCGGGCGGATCGTCGGTCCCCATCATGAATATGGAGGAGGCCGAAGCCGCACTCATGGACTACGAGGGCATGGTCGCGAAAGGCTCCATGCTTGGCTCCGCGGGCTGCATCGTCATCGACGATGCGCAGTGCATGGTCAAGCAGATCGCGCGGCTTGCCCGGTTCTACGCACACGAGAGCTGCGCCCAGTGCACGCAGTGCCGCGAAGGGACGGCCTGGGCGACGAAGATCATGGAGCGCATCGAGGCGGGCGAGGGCACAATGGCCGACCTCGACACGCTGCTCGAGATCGGCGACAACATGACTGGCAAGACGATCTGCGTGCTGTCGGACTCGTGCGCGGTCCCGGTCGCGTCCGGCATTGAGAAATGGCGCGACGAGTTCGAGGCGCACATCAAGGGCAAGCGGTGTCCGTTCCGCGCCGCCGCCGCGGCCTGACGGCCGCCTGAGCTCCAAAGCCTAACGACGAGTCAATGGCTGACGTCAAGACGATCAATCTGACCATCGAGGGCAGGCCGGTCGCGGTTCCCGAGGGCACGTCGCTGCTCGAGGCCGCGCGAACGGTCGGCGTGCTCATTCCGCACTACTGCTACCACCCGGGACTCCCGGTGGCCGGCGTGTGCCGGATGTGCCTGGTCGAAGTGGAGAAGGCGCCGAAGCTCGCTCCCGCGTGCGCGACGTCGGTTGCCGACGGGCAGATCGTTCACGTGCACTCCGAGAAGGCGCGCGAAGCGCGCAAAGGCGTGCTCGAGATGCTGCTTATCAACCATCCGCTCGATTGCCCGATTTGCGATCAGGCCGGCGAGTGCGAGCTGCAGGACTACACGTTCCAGGAAGGGCGCAAGGACTCACGGTATAAGGAGCCCAAACGGTTCAACCCGGTGGAGGACTTCGGCGGCGACGTCGTCTACGTCCCCAACCGGTGCATCCTCTGCACGCGGTGCGTCCGGTTCATGGACGACGTGGCGCAGGAACCGGTGCTCAACGTCAGCGAGCGTGGCGACCGCGCATACATCGGGAAGTTCGAGGGGAAGGACCTGACGCATCCGTGGGCCGGGAACGTGGTCGAGCTCTGCCCGGTCGGCGCCTTGCTCTCGAAAGACTTTCTCAACAAGGCGCGCGCCTGGGAGCTCGACCGCACGGCGTCCATCTGCCCCAACTGCACGCAGGGTTGCAACGCGATCATCGAGACGCGCGACAACACCGTCGTTCGCATGCGACCGCGCGCCAACGCCGACGTCAACGACTACTTCCTCTGCGACGCGGGTCGACTCGACTATCGCTGGATGAACGGGCCGAACCGGCTGGAGCTGCCGCAGGCGCGTCGGAACGGGTTGCTCGCCGAGGCCGACTGGGATATCGCGTTAGGTGCGGCCGCGGCGGCCATCCGGGGCAAGCGAACGCTCGTCCTCGCATCGCCAATGCTGTCGAACGAGGCCCTGCACCTGCTGTCCCGCCTGGTCCGAGCGACCGGCGGCAGTGGCGCCTTCCGCGTGGCCCGCGGCCCCGAAGCACCGCTGCCCGGCGTGAAGGACCTTTCGCTTCGCAGTGAGCGAGCCGCCAACGTAATCGGTGCGGAAAAGCTCGGCTTCACGAAGACCGATACGCCGCTCGCCAGCCTCCAAGCCACCGACGTCCTCGTCATCGCCGACCACGCGTTGACCGATGCGGAGATCGAGGCGGCCAGTCGCGCGTCCGCGGTCGTTGTGATCGGGACGACGCTGGTCGCCGGGCTCTCCAACGTCGCGGCCGTGCTTCCCATTACGAACTTCGCGGAGGAGGAGGGCACGTTCACGAACCTCCGCGGCAGAGTCCAGCGCTTCCTGCAGGCCAAGGCAGCCCCCGGCCTCGCGCGCCCGAGCTGGTTCGTGCTCGCCGACCTGCTCGGTGCGTTAGGCGAGTCGGCCAACTACTTCCTCCCCGCCGACGTCTTCGCGGCGCTCGCGGCGAGCCATGCCGAGTTCGCCGGTCTGACCTACGACCGGATCGGGCTGCGTGGCCTGCCGGTCGTCGGTGCGGCCCAGCCGGCAGGAGTCGCCCAGTGATCCCGTCGCCAGTGTTCGCCGCGGTCCACGTCCTCCCGGACCCGCCGCTGGCGTGGTGGACGTTCATCATCTCCACGGTCGTCAAGATGATCGTGGTGTTCACCGTCTACATGGTGGGCGTCGCGATGCTCACCCTCGCCGAGCGCAAGATCTCGGCGTGGATTCAGGGCCGACTCGGTCCGAATCGCGTGGGCGGACCGCTCGGACTGCTGCAGCCCGCGGCAGACGGCGTGAAGAACATCATGAAGGAAGAGACGCTGCCGGCACACGTGAACAAGCCGCTGTTCATGCTGGCGCCTATGCTGGCGTTCATTCCTGCCCTCATGGCGGCGGCCGTCATTCCGTTTGGCGCCCCGTGGGACTCGCGGTGGGGCCGCATCCCGATGGTCATCGCCGACCTGCCCGTCGGCTTCCTGTTCATCCTGGCGATCACGTCGTTAGGTGTGTATGGCATCGTGCTCGCCGGGTGGTCGTCCAACAACAAGTATGCCTTGCTCGGCGGCCTGCGATCGAGCGCGCAGATGATTTCGTACGAGATCGCGATGGGCATGTCGCTCATTCCTGTCCTGCTGCTCGCCGGCAACGTCACGCTGAACGCGATCATCGACCAGCAGGCGAGCATGCACATCTGGAACGTGCTGACTCTGACGATTTCGTTCTTCATCTTCATGGTCGCCGCGTTCGCCGAAACGAACCGCCTGCCGTTCGACCTCCCCGAGGCAGAGTCGGAGCTCATCGCCGGCTATCACACCGAGTACAGCGCGATGAAGTTCTCGATGTTCCCGATCTCGGAGTACGCCAACATGGCGACGTCGAGCGCGATGATGGCGACGCTGTTCTTCGGCGGATGGGACATCCCGTTCACAACCCAGGACAACACGAGTGGCGTCGGGCTTTTGATGGTCCTGCTGTCCATCCTCATTTTCGCGGTGAAGACGGGGTTCTTCATTTTCGTCTTCATCTGGATCCGATGGACGCTGCCGCGGTTCCGCTATGACCAGCTGATGTCGCTGGGTTGGAAGACGCTGCTGCCGCTGGCGCTCGCCTACATCGTGATCATTGCCGCATTGCTCCTCGCGCTCGACTACGCTGGGCTCCAGCGTGGCTGGCTGTATGGCCTTTCGATGCTTGGCGTCAACGCGGTGCTCGTGTTCATCGTGTTCTTCATTCTCGACCGCGGGCGCATCATCAGCCCAGCATACGGCAGAGCGACGCCGCAGCAGATCTCGCGGCTGCGCGCCGTTACGGCGGCACGCTCTCATCTCACTGCCCAGTCAGGAGACTGATGGCAATCAACGTGAAGGTGCTCGCGCGCCCCGTGGAGGAGGTCAGCTACGTCCGGGCGACGCTCAAGGGTATGGCTCGAACGTTCAAGCACCTCTTCGACCCCGACAAGGTCACGATTCAGTATCCGGAGCAGAAAAAGGACATCTCCAAGAGGTGGCGCGGCACGCACCGCATGCTCACCGATGAAACGGGGAAGGCGAAGTGCGTGGCGTGCGGGTTGTGCCCCACGGTGTGCCCGTCGAACTGCATCAAGCTGGTGCCAGGCGAGGACGAGCAGGGCAACCGCTATCCGCTCGTGTTCGAGATCGACGAGTTCCGCTGCATCTTCTGCGGCTACTGCCAGGAGGTGTGTCCCGAGGAGGCGATCCACGTGGGACGGCACTATGAGAACTCGGAGTACAGCCGCGAGGGGTTCGTCTACGACCTCGAGCGGTTGACGGCCCAGACGCATCCCGTGTGTGAGATGTGGGACCCTGCCGATCCGAAGGGCGAATAGCCGCGACTCATGCCGAACTTTTTCTACCAGGTCAACTTCTACCTGTTTGGGCTGATCGCGATCGCCTCGTCGATCGCGTTCGTGACGCGCAAGAGTCCTGTCGCGGCAGTGCTGTGGTTAGTGAACACGATGTTCTGCCTCGCAGTGCTCTACGTCATGCTCGAGGCCCAGTTCATCGGCGTCATTCAGGTGCTCGTCTACGCCGGCGCGATCATGGTGGTCTTCCTGTTCGTCGTCATGCTGCTGAACCTCGGGCAACCGACCGAGATCGCCGACATTCGAGGGAAGTGGGGGAAGCTCGCAGCGGCGTTCCTTGGGCTCGCACTGTTGGCGCAGGTGGCCGCGCTCTCCGGCAAGCGCATGCCGGAGCCGTTCATCCCGGGCACCGGATACGACGCGCAGGCTGTTCGTGATCTCGGCGCGGTAGGCAGTGTGGCGCAGCCGCTGTTCAACGAGTATCTGCTTGCGTTCGAGCTGACAAGCATTCTGCTGCTCGTCGCGATCGTCGGCGCTGTCGTGATCGGGCGCAGGAGACAGATCAATGCTCGCTGAGTCGCTCGCGCTGTCCGCGGTCCTGTTCTCGATCGGTGCGATCGGCGTACTGACGCGCCGCAACGCGATCGTGATCTTCATGTGTGTGGAGCTCATGCTGAACGCGGTGAATCTGACGTTCGTCGCGTTGAGCAAGGTGTACGGAATGGCGGGGCAGGTGTTCGTGGTCTTCGTCATGACGGTCGCCGCCGCCGAGGCGGCCGTCGGGCTCGCGATCATCATCGCGATCTTCCGGCACAAGCAGACGGTCAATCTCGAGAACATCAATCTGCTGAAAGGCTAATGCTGCTTCAGGAAGCGACTCGCGGCGCGCATCCGCTCAGCGGCAGCATCGCCGAGTGGGTGTGGCTCATTCCGCTGCTGCCGTTCATTGGCTTTCTCATCAACGGCTGGCTGTCGATAACCTCCGCCGCCCACGTTGGGCCGAAGGATCCAAGCGCGGCCGGCCACGATCCCGCCGGCCACGGCGACGACCATGGGCACGACTCAGGTGGTGGCGCGCATGGCGACGATCATCACGCCGTAGCTCGGCACAAGTACGCGGGGCTGGTATCGGTGATCGGACCCGCGGTGCTGCTGCTCTCGTTCGGCCTGACGGTCGCCATCTTCATGGCGATGCTCGGCGTGAGCCGCGAAGCCCCATTCGTCCGCACGCTGTTCTCGTGGATACCGGCGGGTGACCTGCACGTCGACGCCGCGCTGCAGGTCGATCCGCTGTCGATGGTGATGACGCTCGTGGTGACCGGCGTCGGGACGCTGATCCATCTGTTCAGCGTCGGTTACATGCAGGACGACCCGGGTTACCCGCGCTACTTCGCGTACCTGAACCTGTTCGTCTCGTTCATGCTCGTGCTCGTGTTAGGCGCGAGCTACCCGGTGCTGTTCGTCGGCTGGGAAGGCGTGGGTCTCTGCTCGTACCTGCTCATCGGCTTCTGGTTCACTGACAAGGCCAACGCCGACGCAGGCAAGAAGGCGTTCATCGTGAACCGCATCGGCGACTTCGGGTTCCTGGTCGCGATGTTCCTCATGTTCGCGAACTTCGGCGTGCTGGACTTCCTGGGTGTTGCGGCGGCGGCCCCGGGAGCGGGATTCAACAGCCCGCTCGTAACCTGGATTTGCCTGTTCCTCTTTCTGGGGTGCGCCGGCAAGAGCGCGCAGATCCCGTTGTACGTCTGGCTGCCTGACGCGATGGCCGGCCCGACTCCCGTGTCCGCGCTGATTCATGCGGCCACGATGGTGACGGCAGGCGTGTATCTCATTGCGCGCAGCGCGTTCCTGTTCTCGCTCGCGCCGGTCGCGCAGCTGACGGTGGCGTTCGTTGGTGCACTCACAGCGATCTTCGCCGCGACGATCGGCCTCAAGCAGTGGGATATCAAGCGGGTGCTCGCGTACTCCACCGTTTCGCAGCTGGGCTACATGTTCGTCGGCGTCGGCGTCGGGGCGTACACGGCGGGCATCTTCCACCTCGTGACGCACGCGTTCTTCAAGGCGCTGCTGTTCCTCGGGTCGGGCTCCGTGATCTTCGCGATGCACCGCGCCTATCACGCGACACACAACCACGAC
>DATCGG010000468.1:0-10722 GCA_036509075.1 Gemmatimonadaceae bacterium | reverse complement strand
CCTGCCGACCCGCTCGTGAACGACGCTCAGGCCACTGCCGACGCAGTTGCGGCGCTCGCCGCAATGTCCGGCGACTACCACTTCGATTTCCTGGTCGACAATACCAACTCCGGCGACGATGCCAGCGGCGGCGTGGGCTTCGAGATGAATTCCCGTGTCGAGCATACTCCGGACAGCTCGCTTGCGACGATCGATCCGACGAACAAGAAGCCAACGGCGATCATCGCCAAGGACCCTGTGACGGGTGCGGTGGATGCGACGGCCGTGAAGATCATGAACCGGTTCATCGCACCGGAAGACATCAACCATCCGCCAATGACGGTCGTCTCGAAGCGTGAGATGTACCTGATCATCGCCGAGGCGGCTCTGGCAGCCGGCAACACGGCCGACTTCGACACGAACATCAACCTGCTCCGCGCGATGGACGGGAAGGCGGCCTACACCGGCGCCGGCCCGACGCGGCTGCAGCTCCTTCAGTGGGAGCGTAAGGTGAACCTGGTGTTCCAGGGACGCCGGCTGCTCGACATGTACCGGTTCGGCCTGCAGGACCCGCGATGGGTCTCATCGTCGGTCGCGCGCCAAAAGCCGGGCTGCCTGCTCCCGATTCCGCTGATCGAGCGCGAAGCGAACAAGGACATCACCAGCGAGCCGGTTTGCAAGTGAGGCCGGCGCCATAAGCCATAGGAAAGAAAAGGGCGGCCCTCACGGGCCGCCCTTTTCGCTACTTACGCACACGTCACGGATTGGGGTTAGGCTTGCCGCCGATGCTTCCACTGGCCCCGCCGGTCGCCTTCGCGATCCCCACTACAATTCCAACCGACGCCGCGGCAAGGACCGCCGAGGCAGCGACGGTGCGACCTCGGGACAGCTCTCGCCGCTTGACCTGGTCGATCTCATCGGAGGCGAGGGTGATGGACTCGCCGTTCCAGTTTGCGATGGCGCTCTCGCCCCTTCGCCGGACGCTTTCGAGGGCGAGTGTCAGCGACGATGCGGTCGCGTCAGTGATGTTGCCTTCCACCACGACGACGTTTGGGCCGATCTTAGGTTCAAGATTGATCATGCCACGGGCGGAAAGCTCCACCGACACCGGCGTTGCAGCGGTCAGCGTAGCGTGGTCTGTCGGAACGTATTTGTAGCAACCAGCCAGCACGAGGGGCAAAATCCCGACAGGCTTCCAGAAGGACTTGGCGATCACAGGACCTCGACGTCGAACGAAGCGGACTAAGGGTTATACCACTCCATTCAGATAAACCACGGACCGCCGAACCTCAAGGGCTCACGGTTCGTCCCTACCGCTCCAGCGCCTCCAGGCGGGCCTGGGCGATCCGGATCGGCCAGAACGTCGCCGTTAGGCAGACCGCCGCCGCCAACCCGAAGCCGAGCACCAGCTCGATGAGCGGAGGCGATTCTCCGCCGCCGAACGAAACGGCCGAGAGGTAGCTGTAGACCGGCCGCGCCTCGAGGACAATCACGGCTCCAATGATCCCGACCGCGCTCATCATATAGAGCAGGCCACCGAACGATGTCGGAATCTGCGCGGCGTTCTCCGTCTCGAAGCGTGGAAACACCGTTCCGAAGCCGATGGCCATCCCTGCAAGCGCGAACGTCATGAGCGTGATGGTGAAGACCGACACCGCGAACATGAACGGGCTCACGTGGAGGAGGCTGTTCGTGACGCCGACGATCGCGAGCGCCAACACGAGCAGCGGCAACGTTCCTACCCAGAACTTGGACCAGAGCAGCTCGCGTACTGACAGCGGGCTCGCTCGGAGCAGCCACCAGGTTCGGCCTTCGAGACTGACACCGGGGAAGACGAAACGTGCCGCGACGGATGCGAGAACGAACCCGGCGAGCGCGAGGTTGAGGAACGGAACCAGGTTCACGATGAAGAACGTGATCCCTTCGCCGGTGAGCGGAAGGAACTTGATGTTGAAGACGTAGACGACCACCAGCACCGCGAGCAGGATGAGCTGCGACCACTGTGTCGTGTCGCGGAAGAAGACGCGGATCTCCTTCAGCACCAGCTCGCGTCGCACCACGCCGAGCGGCGTGAGCATCCATCGCGCAGTCCGACCGGTCCACCCTTCGCGCGCCCAGCGCTCACCGCTTTCCTGTGCCTTCGTGAAGCCACGCGCGTAGAGCCAGCGGTGGAGCAGGGCACCGATCGCGACGGCTGCCGCGGCGGTCGACCACAGGAGATACAGCGGCAGCAGATCGAGCGACCCGGTGAGCCAACCCATGATGCTGCGGCTCAACCACTCGCTGGGCAGGAGCGGGGATGTCGGCGTGCGAAGGATCGAAATGAATTCCACGAGCGACCGAAATCCTTCCGGCCGCGCAAGCTTTTCGGGTCGGACAAGCCGGAACAGCACGACGAGGCCAGCCGCCGCGAGCACGGCGATGACGCTCAGAATGTCGCGCGTACGCCGAGCCGGGAACGCGTTCACCAGCACCAGCGTGAGCGCGCTGCCTAACGCCGCCGGAACGATCAGAAACGGGAGGAACGTCAACAGGGCGAGCGCGATGAACGCCGGACCGCCGTCGTACACGGTTCCGTACGCCGTCAGCATCGGAACGGCCATCAGCACCACCATCCAACTCGAGTTCACACAGGTCTCGAGCAGCTTCGCCGTGTAGAGCGAGAGCCAATCCACTGGCGCTGACGCCAGCAGGTCGAGGTCGCGCGCGAGGAAGAAGCTCGACAGCGCCGTGATGATGTTGGAGAGCAGGAGGATCGAGAAGAACGACACGAGGATGAGACCGAGCAGCTTGCCGGCGAGCAGCGGTCCGATCTCGGGGACGCCGCGGAAATACGCGAGCAGACGATGCAGGAGGCCGAATGCGAACGCCCAGAAGATCGCTCCGACCGTGAGCAGGATCGCGGTTCGCGCCGCTCGTCCGCGCTCTTTCTTTCGCGCGCGAGCCCGCGCCGTCAGCCACTTCGGCGCGAGCAGCGTGCGCAGCTCGTCAAGCATCCAGAACCTCGACGAGCTCCCGGGCGAGCCCTTCGCCCGTGAGGCGCAGGAAGATGTCCTCGAGGCCCGACACCCCCGATTCGGCCGACGCGCGAAGTTCGTCCATCGTGCCGCAGGCGCGGATGACACCGCGCTGAATGATCGCGATGCGGTCGCAAAGCGTCTGGGCCACCTCGAGCGTGTGCGTGGACATCATGATCGTGTGGCCGCGCCGCGTGTACTCTCGGAACAGGTCCTTGAGCGTGCGAGCAGCTTTTGGGTCGAGGCCCACCATCGGCTCATCGACGACGATCACTTCGGGCTTGTGAACGAACGCGCTCGAGATGATGAGCTTCTGGCGCATGCCGTGGCTGTAGCTCTCGACCAGCTCGTCACGCCACTCCTCGAGATCGAACAGCGCCAGCAGCTCGCGGCCGCGACGTTCGACCTCGGCACCAGCCTGGCCGTACAGTCCCGCGACGAAGCGCAGAAACTCGACGCCCGTGAGCTTCTCATAGATGAACGGTCGGTCGGGAATGAATCCCAGCTTCTGCTTCGCGGCGACCGGGTCGGCGGCAAGGTCGATGTTGGCGATGCGGACGCTCCCCGACGACGGTCGCAGGATTCCCGCGATCATGCGAAGCGTTGTGGTCTTGCCGGCGCCGTTAGGCCCGAGGAAGCCGAACAGCTCACCGCGGGGCACGTCGAGGTCGACGGCGTTTACCGCCGTGAAGGATCCGTACCGCTTGGTCAGCGAACGCAGCTCGATCATTGGCTATTCGGCGGTCAGCACGTCGATCCGGAGCGTCCCCATGAGCCGGAGTAGCTCCGCCTGGCGGCCCAGTCCCCCATAGACGAATCGCAGGTGGGACGCGTCAGCCGGGAACTGGCCAAACGTCGGGTCCACCGCGACCCATTTCCCGACGAACACTTCCGGCCAGGCATGGTAGTAGAACTTCGTTCCCACGAGCGTGAGACCGGCCGCGGCACGCGCGGGTATTCCCGCTGCCCGAGACAGCGCGATGAATAGCTGCGTGTGCTCGTTGCAGTCGCCGGCTCGCGAGTCGAGCACCTGCGTGGCACTCGGTATCGTCACCGATATGGACTTCTTGAGCGAGTCGTGGACCCACTGGCTGATGCGACGCGCGGCGACGACTGGGTCGCGCGTGTCTCCACGCAGTCGACGCGCGAGCTGGACGATCGCCGGGGCGCCGCTCTGCACGAGGGGTTCCGGCGACAGCTCGTGACGGAAGGACATCCGCATCGCGAGCACCATTGGCATCGTGTAGGCACCGCTGCCAGGCGTGCCGTCTTCCTGGGTCACGGTCAGCGTGTCGCCGCGCAGCGCCTGGCGTCCACCGTCCAGTGCGAACCCCTCGAGACCTGCGGCCCGGAGCCGAACGCGGAGCCGCGAGGTTGGTTTGCTCCCGATCGCAGCGGACGCCGCGATCGCGGTCGTCTCGAGTATGTCACGATCGGACGACACGGCGCGCGCGCGCATGCCGCCATCGAGGCGCCAGTTCTCGAACGCGATCTCGTACGCGGTGCGCCGCAGCACGAAGCCTAACGCGTGCCGCAGTTCCACCACGCGGCCCTGCTCGTCGATCCATGCGTGAACCGCGGCCGGACCGTCGGTCGCGACGCGCCACGCATGAACCGAGTCGCGGTGCGCGGTCAACCAGCGGCGTTGTGCGTCGTCGAACCGCGCACTATCCGCAATGACGAACGACGACTCGGCGTCGACGCGCACGGTCAGCGGGGCAGGCGCCATCGCGATCGGGTCGAAGCTCGAGAGCGTGTAGGTGCGGCCGACGTGGGGCTGCTCTCCGAGCGCGATGGCGATCGGCACCATCGTCGGCAGCACCACCGCACCGGTCAGCCTAACGTGTTGCGTGTCCGCCGCCGTCTCATCGTGGGCGATCACAATCTGCAGCGCGGAGTCGCCGAGGGCTCGTCCGCTCAGAGCGATCGGCGCGCCATCCGCCTGGAACGACAGTTGGAAATCGGTCAGCCCGAGGGTCCGCGACAGTCGGACGTCCGATGTCGCCGTCGCGCGATGCTCCGCGCCACCGACAGGAAGGTCCGCCGAGAGGTAGTCTCGGATCGAGAGGCTACCGCGTGTCGTGTCGATCGTGGATGACGCGAACCCGATCTGGCGTCCGTCCTTTTCAACGCGGTAATACGCTGCTCCCGGGGAGACGCGCAGCGCGGCCTCCGCCAGCCGCTGCGCGGGAGCATTGCGCCGCTCCCGATTCACAAAGGTCACGAGCCCCGCGGCCCACGCAGCGATCACCGTCATCGCGACTGCGCCGCGGTGCTTCACGACGCCATTCCGCCCACGAATCGCTCGACAACAGCCTGCTCGAACGCCGTCTCGACAATGACGGTGATTGTCCCGGGATGCCTCGCCGCCTGACGATGGTGTCGAATGGCGTCGCCGAGCACCTCGGCCGCCTCCTCGATATCGAGGTTGCCGACGCCGAGCCCGAACGGCGTGATCGCGAGGTGCTCGATGCCCCAGTCGGCGGCTCGCTGCAACGCGCTGCTCACCGCCTGCCGCACCTTCGCGCGCGAGACTGGCTCGTCCTCGCTCGACACCACACCGTGAATGAGAAGCTCGACAGCGAGAGCGCCGGCGGGAGTGACGACGGCCGATCCGACGGCGAGTGGCTCGTTGACCCGAAGATGGCGAGCGAGCTCGTCACCGCCTGCGATTTCCAGGCGACGCATCAAAGGCGTCGTCGCGCGGAGCTCGGCATCGACCGGCCGCGCGATGGCATCCGCTTCGACGAACGCGAGATCGTCGGTGCGTACTTCGATCACAGCGGCCCGGCTCAGGAAATGGCGAGCGACGTCTCGCTATTGATCCAGCTCAGATACTTCTCCAGCCCGGCGTGGACGGGCATCGCGAGGAGCTCGGGTACCTTATAGGGGTGCAGCTCCTCGAACGCGACGCGAAGCGAATCCATCGCCGCCGATCGCGTTTTCAGCAGGAGCACGACCTCCTGCTCGTCCGCGATCTTGTCTTCCCATCGGTACAGCGACCGTGCGCCCGGCAAGAGCGTACCGCACGCGATCACGCGGCGCTCGAGAAGAGCACGCACGAGCGCGATCCCCTCCTTCTCGTTGGCGACGGTCGTCAGGACGACCATGGCGTCGGTGTGCGGCATACGTGAGTCGGGGTTCATCGGCGGGTAGTCACTAGCGGTTGCTGCAATCTGATATCCGCTAAGGACTAATGACTTGTCCTGCCCCATGGGACAGGCAGAGGCCGTCAGAAGTCACGATTTTGCCCCACGCATGAGCACAAAAAGGGCTGTCTTGTCTTGACCGAAGACACACCGCAGGTTTCACCGGCTATGACCGACGAAGCGCTCATCATCCGCGGCGCGCGCGAGCACAATCTCAAGAACATCGACGTCTCGATTCCGCGCGACCGATTGACGGTCATCACGGGCTTGTCCGGGTCGGGAAAATCCTCCCTCGCGTTCGACACCATCTATGCCGAGGGCCAGCGCCGCTACGTCGAGTCGCTATCGGCGTACGCGAGACAGTTCCTCGGCTTGATGGAGAAGCCCGACGTCGACTCGATCGAAGGCCTCTCGCCCGCCATCTCGATCGAGCAGAAAACGGCCGGCCACAATCCGCGATCGACCGTGGGAACGGTGACGGAGATCTACGACTATCTCCGCTTGCTCTATGCTCGCGTAGGCACGCCGCATTGCCCGAATTGCGGTCGCCCGGTCCAGCGACAAAGCGCCGGCCAGATCACGGATGCCGTGCTGGCGTGGCCATCCGGCACGCGGATCGAGATCCTCGCACCGCTGGTGCGGGGCAGAAAGGGCGAGTTCCGCGAGCTGTTCGAGTCCGCGCGGAAGCAGGGATTCATTCGCGCGATCGTGGATGGTGAGATCGTCGAGCTGGCCGATCCGCCGAAGCTCAACAAGCGACAGAACCACGACGTGTCGATCATGGTGGATCGACTCGTGGTGCGAGCCGAAGACCGGGGCCGGTTGAACGACTCCCTCGAGACCGCGCTGAAGCTGGCGGATGGGCTGGTGGAGGTCGTACGACATGACTCGGCCAAGCCGTCGCCGACACTCTTCTCGGAACGGTATGGCTGCGCGACCTGCGGCATCTCGATGCCGGAGCTCGAGCCGCGGCATTTCTCGTTCAATTCACCGTTCGGCGCATGTCCGGCGTGCGGTGGTCTCGGCACGCGCAACGAGGTGAGTGAGGAGCTCATCCTCGGCGATCCGAGCCTCTCCATCCTCGAGGGTGTGATTCTCCCATGGGGCGCACCGGATGGGTACCTGCGGCGCGTCATTCTCCCAGGGCTCGCGAAGCAACTCAGGTTCGACCTGAACACTCCGTGGCAGGACCTGCCCCAGAGCGTTAGGCGGACGTTGCTCTACGGCGTCGACAAGAAGAACGGTGGGGAATCGGGCGGAAAAGCGAAGTCGAAAGCGGCGTCGCGCCATTCGGCTACGGGGAACGTCGAGTGGGAAGGCATCATCTCCAACATCCAGCGACGGTTCTCCGAGACCGAGTCCGATGTCGTCCGGATGGAGCTGGCCGAATACATGGTCGCCAAGCCGTGCAATGGATGCGGTGGTCGTCGGCTCAAGCCCGAATCTCTTGCGGTGACGATCGAGGAGCGGAACCTCGGCGAGCTGGTCGAGATGTCGATCGCCGAGAGCCTCCGCTTCTTCGAGCTGCTGCCGGTTCGGGAGAACGGGAAGCCGGGACTGGATCCGGAGATCGCGGGCCCGATTCTGAAAGAGGTTCGCGAACGGTTGCGGTTTCTGGTGAACGTCGGACTCGAGTATCTGACGTTAGGTCGCGCGGCGGAATCGCTGTCCGGTGGCGAGGCGCAGCGCATCCGGTTGGCCACGCAGATCGGATCACGGCTGGTCGGCGTGCTGTACATCCTCGACGAACCGTCGATCGGGTTGCATCAACGGGACAATGCCCGGCTCCTCGACACGTTAGGCCAGCTGCGCGATCTCGGCAACACGGTCATCGTGGTGGAGCACGACGACGAGACGATGCGCGCCGCGGACTACCTCCTGGACCTGGGGCCGGGGGCAGGGAAGCACGGTGGCCTCATCGTCGCGAGCGGGACGGTCGATGAGGTCGCGAAGAACTCCGCGTCGCTGACGGGCCGGTACCTGAGCGGCGACCTGAAGATTCCGATTCCGGCGATGCGACGGCCGGTGGATCCCCGGCGCGCGATCCGAGTGCTCGGCGCGCGCCAGCACAACCTGCGCAATCTCGACGTCGACATTCCGCTCGGGGTGTTCGTTGCGGTGACTGGCGTGTCGGGATCGGGGAAGTCGACACTCATCGAGGACATTCTGCATCGCGCGCTCGCGCGCCATTTCTATCGCGCGCGTGTGATCCCGGGCGAGCACAAGTCGATCACGGGCCTCGAGCACATCGACAAGGTCATCGACATCGATCAGAGCCCGATCGGTCGTACGCCGCGCTCCAACCCGGCTACATACACGGGCCTGTTCACGCCGATTCGCGAGCTGTTCGCGGAGATGCCCGAGGCAAAGATCCGTGGCTATGGCCCTGGCCGGTTCTCCTTCAACGTGAAGGGTGGGCGTTGTGAGGCGTGCCAGGGCGACGGTCTGGTGAAGATCGAGATGCACTTCCTCCCCGACGTCTACGTGCCGTGCGAGGTGTGCAAGGGCAAGCGGTACAACCGCGAAACCCTCGAGGTGCGCTTTCGCGGGATGAACATCTCCGATGTGCTGGAGATGACGGTGGAGGACGCGACGTCGTTCTTCGAGAATCAGCCACGCATCCATCAGAAGCTGCAGACGCTGATGGACGTTGGGCTTGGCTACATCCATCTCGGGCAGAGCGCCACGACCCTTTCCGGAGGCGAGGCGCAGCGCGTCAAGCTCGCGACCGAGCTCTCGAAGCGCGATACCGGCCGGACCTTCTATATTCTCGACGAGCCGACGACCGGTTTGCACTTCGAGGACGTCAGGCTCCTGATGGAAGTGCTTCACCGGCTCGTGGACCGTGGCAACACGGTGCTCGTGATCGAGCACAACCTCGACGTGATCAAGACGGCCGACTGGATCATCGATTTGGGTCCCGAAGGCGGAGACCGCGGCGGAAGTGTGGTCGCGGTGGGTACGCCGGAGCAGGTGGCGGATGTGAACTCGTCGTACACGGGGCAGTATCTGCAGCCGCTGCTGCGCCGCGCGCTCAAACGAAAGGCCGGGTAGCTCTCCCCATGGTCTCTCTGCTCGACATCATTGGCCCCGTCATGGTGGGGCCGTCATCGAGTCATACGGCAGGCGCGTGTCGGCTTGGGCTGCTCGCGCGTTGCCTTGTCGGTGGCACGCCAGATCGCGCGCGCATCGAGCTTCACGGGTCGTTCGCGCGGACGGGCGAAGGCCACGGGACGGATAAGGCGATCGTCGGTGGACTCATGGGATTCCGGCCGGACGACGAGCGTATCCGTGACGCGTTAGGTATCGCCGAGCGCGAGGGGCTCGACTACCGGTTCGAGAAGACGACGCTCGGTGAGGAGAACGAGGTTCATCCAAACACGGTCCGCGTCACGATCGAACGCGGGGACCGGAGCTCCGTCATGGTGGGCTCCTCGTTAGGTGCCGGGCGCGTGCTGGTGACCGAGATCGACGGGTACCCCGTGGAGGTCACCGGCAACTATCACACGATCGTGCTCGTGGCGGAGGACGTCCCGGGCTCCGTGGCGCGCATCGCGACGATCCTCGCCGAGGACGGAATCAACATCGCCACGCTGCGTCTGACACGAAAGCAGCGCGGCGGTGACGCGTTCATGGTGATCGAGGTGGACGAACAGCCGGATGAGAAGGTGCGCACCGATATCCGCGCGCTGTCGTGGGTACGGTGGGCATTTCGGTTGGACAAAGTAAGCGCGTAATTCCCGACGATGTATCATGCACTCGCCGACGCCATCCGCGACGCCGAAGCCGCCAACAAGACGCTGGCGGCCGTAGCCCTTGAGGCTGAAGCGCGCGATCAGGGTCGGCCGGTCGAAGAAATTCGTGAGGCGTTAGGCCGCGCGCTTGCCATCATGCGCGGCGCGGTGTCCCGTGGGCTCATTGGCGATCTGCACTCGACCTCCGGCCTTGTCGGTGGTGACGCGGCAAAGTTGCGGACCGGCCCCGATGGCCCGATGGCCGGAACCCCGTTCCGTGACGTGCTCGCCCGGGCGCTCGCGGTTCAGGAAGTCAACGCGGCGATGGGCGTCATCGTCGCGGCACCAACCGCGGGTGGCGCCGGTGTGCTGCCTGCCGTGCTCACCGGCCTTGCCGACGCGCGCGGCATCGGAGACGACGCGTTGATTGACGCGCTCGCGACGGCGGGCCTCATCGGCGCGGTGGTGGCCCAGCGGGCGTCGCTGTCAGGTGCGGAAGGTGGGTGCCAGGCGGAGACCGGCGCTGCAGCCGGTATGGCGGCCGGCGCGGCCACCGAGATGCTTGGCGGGACGCCCTCCCAGGTCGGCCACGCCGTCGCGCTTGCGCAGCAGGGAACCCTGGGCCTCGTGTGCGACCCGTTAGGTGGGCTGGTCGAGCTGCCGTGCGTGTTCCGAAACGCAACTGGAGCGGCCATCGCCATGGCGGCAATCGAAATGGCGCTCGCCGGGATCACGTTCGCCATTCCCGCCGACGAAGTGATCGACACGATGGGCGAGATCGGCCGCGATATGGACGTGCGTTACCGCGAAACGGCGGGTGGCGGCCTGGCCGCCACCCCGACC
>DATCGG010000467.1:0-26216 GCA_036509075.1 Gemmatimonadaceae bacterium | reverse complement strand
GGTGGTGTAGACCTGGAAATCGGAGAAGTAGCCCTCCTCGACCGTGGCCATGTTACGCAGGTCGGACTTCATCGAGGCGAGGTACGCCTTCTCCTTCGTGTTGGCGAACTTCGGGATCGCGATCGCGGCGAGAATACCGATAATCACGACGACGATCAGAAGCTCGATCAGCGTAAAGCCCTTGCGAGTGGTGTTGCGCATGCGTGTGCTCTCCGAATGCCTGAGGGGTTCGACGTACTGTTCGCAATGCAATGCACGATTCACGGCTGGGGAGAAGGCAACGCGCGGACCACTCGTTCTCACCGCTTGTTCCGTCTTCACCCGCAACGACTTGCGCGAATTGTGCGCTGCGTCGCAATGCCCACGACGGGGAGTGAATTGCGCGCTCTCTTGCAGTCTGCCACGGCATTCGCCGCCTCCCACCTGAGCCAGACTGCCTGCCGCGTGCTCGGTACCCAGAGGTACCTGGCGACGCATCGCGCTACGTGGGGAGGACGCGCTGCGAAAATCCCCGTAACCACCGCATGCATAACGCGATGCGCGTCACGGTGCGAATACGTTGTATCGCACGATGTGCCAGAATGCCGCGACGCCATCCCGCCACCCGATCTTCTTCCCTTCGGCGTACGTCCGACCCGAATACGAAATCGGCACCTCGAAAATGCGCACGTGCGCACGGGCGAGCCGCGCCGTCACCTCGGGCTCGAACCCGAAGCGATCCGACGTTAGGGTGAGCCCGCGAGCCACCTCGCCGCGAATCGCTTTGTAGCACGTCTCCATGTCCGTGAGATTCAGGTTCGTGAACATGTTGCTCACCGTAGTGAGCAGCTTGTTGCCCACGGAGTGCCAGAAGTACAGCACGCGATGCGGACCGCTCAGGAAGCGCGAGCCGAACACGGCGTCGGCGAGCCCGGAGATGATGGGCTCGAGCAGCGCCGGCCAGTCGGCGGGATCGTACTCGAGATCAGCGTCCTGCACGATGACGACGTTGCCGGTGCTCGCCGCCAGCGCCGTCCGAATCGCCGCACCCTTTCCCATGTTGCGCGGCTGATGGATCAGCCGGTGAATTCGCCCCGCGGCGTACAGGCGATCGAGGATCTCCTTCGTGCCGTCCGTCGAGAAGTCGTTCACGCAGATGATCTGCTTGCGAACCGGCACGGCGTGCACCTGATCGAGAATCAGCTCGATCGTGTCGCGCTCGTTATACACTGGGATCAGCACGGACAACACGAGCGAGTCCCGGTCGATCGGTGTGCGGCCGCGCATGCGCGGCGTGGATCCCTGGGTCTCGAGCGTTGCGGTCATGGAGACAGTCGTCGGGTCGTAAGTCGTGTGGCTCATTTCGTCACAGGTTCGTAGACTCTCGCCGTGGCGATGCTTCCCGCGTAGCGCAGGAGTGGGGGGTGTTGCGCCGCGAGAATCGCGGCGGCGTCGATGCCCTGTTGCGATGACGCGATGTACCAGCGCGGACCGAGCTGTGCCAGCATGCCTCGCAGGATCTCGGCGTCCTGCGGGGCAGTCAGCGGCGTGACGCGCCCGAGCGCGGTGAACGTCGCCGTGGGCACCCCGCGGCGCCCGGTGTACAGGTACACGATGAGGTCGTGATCGGTGATCAGCACGTCATTCGGCGTGGTCGCGTGCGCAACCCATTCGGCGATCGGCTTCGCCGTGACGCCCGCATCGCTCTGGAGGTTGGCCCACCATTTCTGCCGCGCGCCACGCACGTTGTACGTGGCGTAGCCGACCGAGATGACGAGCGTCGCCGCGAGGGCAGCGAATCGCGTGACCTGAAGCGGCAGCGGCGCTGGACGCCACGACCACACACGTCGGACGCCCGCCACACACAAGCACGCCAGCATGGGCCACCAGACCAGCGCGAAGCGCGTGGGCTCGAACGGCCAGGCCAGGATGATCGCGCCGTAACAGAGCAGGAACGCGATGGTGACCGGGATCCGGCGCCACACCGAGACCGCGCCGACAACGGCCAGGGCAATGACGGTGCCTAACGACATGAGGCGCGGCCAGACCGGCGCGACGGGCAGGGTCATGTACCCCAGGAAGCCGAACAGCTCGTTGGCATTTTTCCCGAGCACCGCCCATGCGAACGCCAGCCCACCCGCCCGGTAGCCTTCGGCAAGCCAGGGACCGTAGGCGCCATACTTCCCAACGAACGGTGCGGGGATCTCGCCCTGGTAGGCTGAAATCCACAGCTGCCAGGGCACGATGAAGACGAGCGCGCTGCCCAGGAGGATCGCCGCGGAGCGCCAGCGCCCCCTGACGAGCAACACGAGAAGCGCCGCGGGCAGGAGAAACGTCCCGACGGTTCGAACGAGCGCCAGCAGGCCGATCAGCGCGCCCGCACCCGCGGCCGTGCGCGGGCTCCCCTCTTCGGCGGCGCGCTCGGCCAGGACCAGCGTCGGAATGACGAGGAGCATGTAGAGCGGCTCCGAGAGCACCACTCCAGTGATCATGAGCACGACCACCGAGATCGTGCCCAGAATCGCCGCCGTGGCGGCGCCTAACGATTCGAGGCCCAGTCGCGATCGGCCGAAGCGATACGTCCCGACCGCGGTGGCCGCGAGAAACGCGGCATTCAGGAACTTGAAGACGACGATGTTGTCGGGAAACGATGGAAACAACTTCCAGAGCGCCGCGAGCACGAGGGGATAGACCGGCGGGAAGTGCGTGCCGTGCGGCGCCCCTGGCAGGTTGATCATGCGGAAGCCCTGCCCGGACGCCAACGCTTTCGCGAGCACGACGTACATCGCGTCATCCTGGAAGACGCCGACTGGCCACGGCGTAATCGTCAAGACCGCGACGGCCAGGACGATGGCTCCGATCACGAGCGGAACAACGCGGTCGGCAGCGTTGCTCGACCAGGCGAATCGCGTCGTGGCCGGCGCCACGTCGGTCGCCACGTCACCGACAACCGTCATTGCTTCACCGGAACGAAGATGGCGACCGAGGGAAGCAGCACATGCACGCGAAGCTCGGGCGGCGTTCGCATTGAAAGAGCGCGCGCGGCCATCACACCGTACGACGTGGTTCCGATCACGTACGTTGGCCTGTAGGCCGCAATGATGGTGCGCAGCGCTTCAGTCGCGAGCGGGTATGTCTGTGCCTTCAAGAACTCCTCGGGAGTGAACGTGCCGACCGGGACGGTGCGACGTCCGGTGTAGAGATACAGCAGTGGGTCGTCCTCCATCGCGATCACGTCGGTAAGACGGGTCGAGGCCCGTACCCATTCCACGACCGGCGTGGCGCGCGCGGCAGTTTCCCGCGGGACGGAGTCTCTCCACCGCTGCCGGATGCCAGTCACATTGTACCACCCGAACCCGACGAGTAGGGCTCCGCAGGCCGCGAGCGAAGCGATGCGCGCGTAATGCGTGGGAGCGGCGCTGGGGCGCCACTCGACAACAGCGCCGATACCGAGCGCAACCATCGCGCAGAACAGCGGCAGGAGGGCCCAGACGAACCGCGTTGGCTCGAATGGCCAGATGACGACCAGAGCCATGTACGCAGCCATGAACCACGCTGTCACCGGAGCCCGCCGGGAGAAGCGCCACGCCCCCATCGTGAGAACGATGAGGGCCACGACCGCGACCGGCGGATGGAGGATCACAGGCGAAGTTTCGCTTCCCGTGAACATCACCCACACCATCCCGTAGAGCGCGCGTACGTTCGTCCCGATCACCTGCAGCACGAACGGCAACCCATGCTCGCGAATGGCGTTGGTGAGCCACGCATCGTACGGCCCGTACTTGCCCAGGAGAACCGGAGGGATCTCGGCGGCGTGGGCCGCAACCCAGAGATGCCAGGGTACCAGGAACACCGCGCATCCCGCCACCGCCGACACCGCCGGCGCAACCCGTCGACGGAAGAGCAGCACGAGCGCAAATGCGGGCACGACGAACATCGCCGTCGTGCGCACCATGGCCAGCGCGCCACCGGCGAGTCCGACGAACAAAGCGTCCCGCCATCCGGCTCGATCCGACACGCGTTCGGCGTAGATGAGCACGGGGAGCAGCAGGGCCATGAACATCGGCTCGGAGAGCGCGAAGACCCCGAAGATGATCGCTGGCATGGACACACTGCCGGCGATCGCGACCACGGCGGCGCCTAACGACGATAGTCCGAGCCGCCCGTGCGCGAAGCGGAACGTGCCAAACGCCGCGAGCGCCAGGAACCCCGCGCTGGCGAACGTGAACAGCCCGACGTTCTGAGGGAATTGCGGTGACAGCTTCCACAGCAGCGCCAGAAAGAGCGGATACCCTGGTGGGTAATGCGTCGCGTACGGTGCGCCGGGGAGGTTGAGGTATCGATAGCCTTCGCCGGTCGCGAGCGCCTTCCCGAGGATGACGTAGATGCCATCGTCCTGAAACACGCCCACCGGCCAGTTGGGCACGGCTGTCAACGCGATGGCCAGGGCAATCGCCGCGACGAGCACGCCGAGCGCGCGTGGATCCGCGAGCGTCGTGCGAGCCGCCGGCTCGGAGTCGTCGAGCCCATCGTACCCGCCCGACACGCCCATCCCGTCGGGAGTTCGGAGAGACACCGTCATCGCCGCGGCAGCGGCAACGTAGGCGCGAGCATCGCGGAGTCTCGCAGCGCCGCCGCGAGCTGCGTGCGCTGTTGGCGCAAGGCGACGTCCGCAGCTTCGCGGTACACCAGGGGGTCGCGCGGGTACAACTCGCGCGCGATGGTGAGCTCACGCTCCGCATGATCCAGCTGGCCAGCAAATTTCAAGATGCCACCGGCCGTGCGGTGCCCCTCATACGACTCCGGGTGATCGGCCAATAGCGTGACCAGCCACGTGCGATCGTCTCGCCATACAGGGGTTCGCGTCCACGTGCGCGCGGTAAAGGCGAGAAGAACCACGGCGATCGTGATCAAAGCCGGAGCACGGCGGCTGGTGAGCACGCGCTCCGCGATCGCGCCCAGGCTGAGGCAGACGCCGACACTCGCGAGATAGAGTGTACGCTCGGCAAGCAGGATGCCCGAGGCGAAGAACACGTTCGATACCGGCGAGAGCGCAATAGGAACCCAGAGCATCGCGAACGCCATCACCGGCCAGCGTCGCCCGCGCACGGCGAACACGAAAGCCACAGCAGCGAGCATCAGCACAGCGACACCGATCACGGCGCCGGCCGAGAGTCCGCCATCGGGCATGATCACGTTAGGCGCGTAGCTCGCCGAGAGCTCCGCCGGCACCAGCAGGAGCCGCGCGTACTGCGGAATCACCCTGGCGACGAGCGCCAGGCGCTCCAGCGTCGTCGTGCCGATCAGTACCCGCGCTTCGATCGCCAGCGCGCGGTCGTGAAAGACGGCAGCGAGCGTCGCGGCATACACGAGCACCACCACGGCATAGCTGGCGTACCACCAGCGACGCGCCTTGAGAGTCGCTCGCCAGTTCTCGGAGAGGAGCACATCGTGCGCCGCCGCCAATCCGATGAAAACGATCGCGCTCTCCTTGCTGAAGACACCGAGCGCAAGCCAGAGCGGTGCGCTTCGGTGGCCACGGCGATGAGCGATGAGCGCACCGATCGCAAACACGGCGGCCATGCACTCCAGGCGCCCGACGACGTTCGCGACGGCCTCGACGTGCACGGGGTGCACGGCGAACGTGAGCGCCGCGATGAGCGCGGCCGTCGGCATCATCAGTTCGGCCGCGAGCATCCACACCGCCGCGGTGGTCAGTGCATGCCAGACAACGTTGACGGCGTGGAACCAGCGCGGGTTGCCTCCAGATATGCCCCAGTCGATCGCGAATGAGACAATCCCGAGCGGCCGATATTGTCCCGCGCCTACCCGGTCGGGCCAATAGGGCATTGCGAACGTCCGCCACGCCTGACCGGGCGAGGTGACGAGTGGGTTCGTTCGAACAATGGGCGCATCATCGAGGACAAAACCGTTCGCGAGCGCGTTCGCATACGCGAGCATCGCCGTGATCACGACTGCCACGAGCGCCCACTGCTGAAAGCGCTCGTGTCCGGCTCCGTCTGCGGTGCCATGGCCTCGCATCAGGCCAAGGATCATGCTTCGGCTCCGAACCTGG
The DNA here is from genome assembly GCA_036509075.1 of Gemmatimonadaceae bacterium. Lineage (GTDB taxonomy): Bacteria > Gemmatimonadota > Gemmatimonadetes > Gemmatimonadales > Gemmatimonadaceae > JAJKIV01. The sequence goes on along the minus strand of DATCGG010000467.1, from coordinate 20,161 downwards.
ACAGCTTGCGGTGGAGCGTCGACGGGTCGATGCCTAACGTCTCCGCCGCGCGCGTCTTGTTCCCTGCCTCGCTCTGCAGCACCCACATGATGTACGCCCGCTCGATGGTCTCGAGCGTCGGATTTCGCACCGGACGCTCATCCACGAGCTTCACCGCCTCGGGCGTGGTGATGCGCTCAGGGAGCGAATCGAGCTCGATTACCTCGCCGGACGACAGGATCACCGCGCGTTCGAGCGCGTTTTCCAGCTCCCGCACGTTGCCGGGCCACTGATAGTGCATCATCGCATCCTGTACCGTGGCGCTCAGACGCTTCGGCGTTTCCCCGCGCATCGTCGCCGAGCGGTCGAGAAACGCGCCGGCGAGCAGCGGGATGTCCTCAGGGCGTTCACGCAGTGGGGGCAGATGGATGGCGATGACATTGAGCCGATAGTAGAGGTCGCGCCGGAACGAGCCGCGCCGGATCTCCTCCTCGAGATCCCGGTTCGTGGCCGCGAGCAGTCGGGTATCGATCGGCTGCGGCTCGGTCGCGCCAACGGGAATCACTTCCCGGTGCTGCAGCACCCGGAGCAGCTTCACCTGCGTGGCTGCCGTCGTCTCCCCGATCTCGTCGAGAAAGAACGTGCCCTTCGCTGCAGCGGAGAATAACCCGACCTTGTCCTTCACCGCACCAGTAAACGAGCCCTTCACGTGCCCAAACAATTCGCTCTCGAGGAGGCTTTCGGGAAGCGCGCCACAGTTGATCGAGAGAAACGGTGCGCCGTCCCGATTCGAGAGGTCGTGGATGTAGCGAGCGATCACTTCCTTGCCGGTACCCGACTCACCCTGAATGAGCACCATGGAATCCGTCGGCGCGACCGTCTCGGCGAGTCGCAGGACCTCGATCCAGTTACGGCTGTTCCCGATGGGCCGCATACCGGTGTGCTTGTCGCGACGCCGGATCTCCTGCTTGAGCGACGTGTTCTCCACGCGCAGGCGACGGTGCTCCGCGGCTCGGCGCAGAATCGCCACGAGCTCGTCGTTGCGAAACGGCTTCTGGATGTAGTAGAAGGCACCCTCGTTCACCGCCTGCATGGCCGACTGCAGCGTCGCCTGGGCGGTCATGAGGATCACGGGCGTGTCCGGGTCTCGCTGCCTCGCGGCGGACAGCACCTGGAGCCCGCTCACGGTGGGCATGCGCACGTCGCTCAGAACAATGTCGGGCGACAGCGACTCGATCTGGTCGAGCCCCTGCTTTCCGCCAAGTGCGACGTGTGGCGTGAACCCTTCGTTCTTGAGGAGGATGCGAAGGGAGTCCAGGATCCCGGCCTCGTCGTCGATGATCAGGACGTTAGGCGCGCCGTTCGAACGCTCGGTCACACGAGTTCTCCGTTGTCGGACTGATGAGAGGGCAAGAGGACAGTCACGCGCGTTCCGCGGTCGTCGCTGTCGACGAACACGAACCCGGCGTGGGCCTCGATTGCCCGATGCACGATGCTGAGGCCGAGCCCGGAGCCGCCGGGCTTCGTGGTGAAGAACGGGTCGAACAGGCGATCGCGAATCTCGGCCGGGATGCCCGGGCCATCGTCGGAAACGCGCAGCGCCACGCCACCCAGGTCGAATGAGACGCCGGCCGGGACCTGATCCATCGACAGCGGCGCGAGCTCCACACGCACGCGTCCACCATGCGGCGACGCCTGCACGGCATTGAGCGCGAGATTGAAGACGGCTCGATGCAGCAGATCCTCATCGCCTTCGACCACCATCCGGTCGTTCGCGCCCACGCAGACGACTTCCACGTCGTTAGGGCGATCCGGATGTGCGGCGGCCAGACTCGCTGCCCCGCGCGCGATGGCAGCGAGATCGAGTGGCTCGACACGGGCGACGCGCACCCTGGCGAAGTCGAGGAACTCGGACAAGAGCCGCGAGAGCCGATCGGATTCGCGGACGATGAGCTCAGCGAGGGTGCGCTCGTCCGCGTTGCTGCGAGGCGAGCGACCGAGCGTTTCGACCGCGCTCCGGATCGCGGCGAGCGGATTCTTGATCTCGTGCGCGAGCGACGCGCTCAGCTCAGCGACGGCCTCCAGGCGTTCGGCGCGCGCGTTCAGCGTGTCGAGCCGCTTCTGGTCCGAGATGTCCTGGAAGATCGCCGTCGCCGTAGCGGTTGCGGCGCCGTCGCCCTCGGACCTCGTCGTGTTCAAGCCGATTGGGAATCGCCGGTCGCGCACCGTGATGCTACCTTCGGCGCGAGACGTGCGTGTGCCATCTCGCGCAGCACGGCCGAGCGCGCGGGCCAGCTCTGGCGCGGCGACCGAGATCGTTTCGATTACCCGGGAGCCCAGGTGCTCATCGAGCGGAATCCCGAGCAGTTGCGACGCTGCCGGGTTCGCGTAAACAAGCCCGCCCGCGGCGTCGACCGTGACGATTCCGCTGCGGATATTCTTGAGGATGTCAGCAGCCTGAAGGCGAACCTTCACCAGCTCAGCCGCGAGCTGCTGGGTGCCGGCACCCGCTTGTCGAAGCCGGGCAGCGATGTACCCACTTCCGAGCGCCACGGCCGCGAATACCCCGAGCTGCAGCCAGACACCAAGGTCGAGCGGCGTGCCGGGCGTTATGATGACGTCGGCGAAGTAGAGAACGCAGCCGAGTGCCGCGATGAGCAGTCCGCCGGTGTATGGCAGGAGCAGCGATGCGGCGGCTATGACGAGGATGTAAAGCGCTGCGAACTGAGAGGTTCCGCTCCCGGTTACGTGGACGATCGTCGTTACGACAAGGAGATCGAACAGCGACTGGCTATAAAAGAAGCCAGTCCGGAGGGGCTTCCCGTAGATCCCGCTGTACAGGGCGGAACCCGAGGTGAACACGAGGGCCCCCGTGATCAACAGGGAGGCTACCAGGGTCAGGCCCTCGTCAGCGTTTCTCCATGCCAGCACCGCCGCAACGAAGATCGCGCCGGACATCGCGAGTCGAGCCAGGTGCACCCAGCGCAGAATCCGGTACGGATCGAGGATCGTCTGACGAGTGGGGTCGTCGAGTTTGGTGACGGAGCGCACAGACTGAACGCGTTGCAAATTGCGCTGGAGTAGACTTCAGGCGAGCTATGGCATTCTGCTACGATCTGGACGATCTCGTAGGGAGGTTGTTTCCGAGTGCAAGCAGCTGAACATCTGAGCTTCAGTGCGTACGCGTGGCGCCTGGGACTGGTAGTCCTTCTGGTCATCGCGAACGCGTTTTTCGTTGCCGCGGAGTTCGCGCTCGTGAGCGCCCGCCGCAGCAGAATCGATCAGATGGCGAGCGAGGGCGACCGACTCGCGAAGGCGGCGCAGTCCGCCATGAAGAACCTGAATCGCTACATCTCGGCCACTCAGCTCGGTATCACGCTCGCGTCGCTCGGCCTGGGCTGGATCGGCGAGCCCGCCCTCGCCGGACTCATGGACCGGGCGCTCGCGGTGTTCGGGATCAGGCCGCCCGCGGCCGCCTTGCACACCGTAGCGGGCGCCACGACCGCGTTCATCGTCATCACGTTCCTTCATATTGTCCTTGGCGAGCTGACGCCCAAGGCGATCGCGCTCGTGAAGGCCGAGGGCGTGAGCCGCTACCTCGTGGTGCCGCTCATGGTCTTCGCGAAGGTCATGTCGCCGGCGATCAACGTGTTGTACGGCGCGGCGAACGTGCTGCTCCGGCGGTTCGGTATAAGCCCCCAGTCGGACGCCCACCACGTGCACTCCCCCGAGGAGCTGCGGCTGCTCGTCATGCAGGCGCGCGCTCACGGGACGTTGGACGAAACGGACTCCGCGATGCTCGCGGGTGTGTTCGACTTCCACGAGAAGAAGGCCTACGACGTCATGCGACCGCGGACCGAGGTCGCGGCGCTGGACATTGACAGCACGGAGGAAGACGTGTGGGCGGTCGTGCGGCGCGAGCGTTATTCGCGTTACCCGGTCTATCGGGACACGCTCGACGACGTGCTCGGCGTTTTCCTCGCCAAGGACCTCTGGCTGCACGACGGCCAGCAGCCGTTCGCCCTCAAGGATTTCGTGAGGACGGCGCTCTACGTTCCCTCGAGCAAGCCGGCGGAACGCGTGATGGATGACCTCCGAAAGACGCGCGCCCAGATGGCCGTGGTGCTCGACGAATACGGCGGCACGGCAGGCATCCTGACGATGGAGGATCTCGTCGAGGAGGTGGTCGGCGACATCGCGGATGAATACGACTTCGCGTCACGGACGGCCGTGATCATGGATGGCGTACTCGAGCTGGCCGGTTCGATGTCGCTCGTCGATGTCCGCTCGGATTATGGGCTGCGGATTCCCGAAGGCGATTGGACGACGTTAGGCGGGTACGCGTTCGGGCGACTCGGCCGTCTTCCGAAGATCGGCGACCGTGTGAGTTTTCCGGGCGGCGAGCTCGAGATCATCGCGCTCGAGGGGCGCCGCGTCGCCGGCCTGCGCGTCCATCGCGACAACGCGGACAAGGTCGCCGCGAGCACCCCAGCCCGAGCCGCGGCACACTAACGCATGACCGATGACACGGTGGACGGCGTTCGCGTCAACGAGAGCGTCGTCATCCCGCGTGACGAGCTGGTGGCGCGGGCATCGCGATCGGGCGGCGCCGGCGGACAACACGTGAACACGTCATCGACCCGTGTCGAGATCGTATGGAACGTGGCGGCGTCGCGCGCGTTGACGGATGCGCAGCGCGAGCGCGTGATGCAGAAGCTCTCGTCGCGACTGGACGGCGAGCGGAACCTGCGCGTCGTCGCAAGCGATCGGCGCAGCCAGCGCCAGAATCGGGAGGCCGCCGAGGATCGGATGGCGGACCTGGTGCGCCAGGCGCTGGTGGTCCCGAAGAAGCGACGGCCCACGAAGCCCGGCCGCGCCGCGAAACAGGCGCGCCTGGATTCGAAGCGGCGGCTCAGCGAGAAGAAGCGGGAGCGGCGCTGGCGGGAGGACTAGACGCACGACGGGCTGCGTTCAGCGCGCCGGGTCAAAGGGGGGCCAACCCACCCTGCACGCATCCCACAGCCCGTCGCCCGATGCGGCGCCTAACGACGCCGACGGCTCGGCCTAACGTCCCGTCGATATGCCGATCGAGACCCCGATGCGATAGGTGACGAAGTTCGCGTCACTCCTGATCGGATTGATCACGATGCTCCCGTCCGGCAGGTCCTTGATGCTGCCCTTGCGGAGATACGACGCCTGGCCATTCCGATGGACTGTGGCGCCGAGGTCGAGCAGCACGGGAATTCTTCGCATGGACACGGGGATGAGCACGCCGCCGCCACCCGTCACCGCGAACACGAGGTCGTCGTGATTCGTGTGGTCGTATGCCCCGTTGTCGTACTCGTCGCTGTCGCTGATCGACGAATGCGTGAAGAAGTAGCTGAAGCCGGCGGTCGCGTTGACATACGGGCGGAACGGGCCGGTGGGCACGGACAGCTGCGGTCCGATGCCACCGAATCCGATATCGTTGGTGGTGGTCACATCGACGGGGACACGGCAGCTCACGAGGCATCCGCCGATCGTCTCGCTTCCGTACTCGACGAAACCACCTTCAACGCGGATGCCGAACACGCGATCGCGATCGAGATTCCAGACGAAACCACCCGTGAGACCATAGCCGGTCCCAATGAACTTGCTGAAGTCTCCGATCGGTTGGGACACCGCGAAGTTCAGGTCACCGTACCCACGTGGCGGCGCGTCGGCTCGACGCGCGGCGGCCTGGGCGGAGAGCGCGGGAGCGATCGCAGCCAGAAAGGCGACTGCCACGAACGTCACGAGCGCGCTGGGAATCCGAGCAGGGCGAAACATGTGACGATGAAACCCGGTGGGTTGAGTCGCTCCGGGGACCTGGCTCGAAGCGTTTCGGAACCGTACGTCCTCGAAGATCGAACGTTTCACGACCGGCGGTACTGCAGTCTGCTGCGCACGTACTCGTACCCCGTCGATCATGCAAACGTGCCCGACCGACGATCGACCCCATACGAACCATTCTGCCTCTTTACCACGGGACGTCTTCGCCGAACGGATCGCCCGGGGGAGGACGCAACGGCGGACTCAACGCCGGCAACTCTCGCCGCTCGATCCAGCGAGTGAGGTCGGCAGCGATGCTCGCGAAGTGCGCCTGCTGCTCGACGCTGCCCGTGCGAGCCTGCGACTTTGCGCGCGCAGCGAGCTCGGTGACCTTGTACTGCGCCATCGCGCGAACTTCGGGTGCGGCGCCGCTGTCGGCGGCGAGCATGAGCAAGCGATCGGTCACGGCGCGCTGCGCGACGCGCTTCAGCGCCGCGAGCTTGGATGACGCAGGCACTGCCCCGCCCCATGTTCCGGTCACGAGCGCGTCGATCGTTTGCGCCAGCGTCAGCGGCCGATCGCCGGACGAGGCTTGCTGAACGAGCCGTGCGGCGCGTTCGCGCTGCAGAATGCCGTCCACGATCATCTGCGCCAGCGTACGAGCGGCGCCGAGCTCGTCGAACGCCGGACGAGTACGTGTCCCGAACAGCTCGACCGAACCGGAATACGAGAACGGCCGCGGCGCGAGGAGCGTGAGCACGGTGTCGGGAATCGCGAGCTCGGCCGGCTGCAGCGCATCGATCAGTGACGACAGCGCCTGACGTTGCCGAGCCGCGCTCACGGCGCGCGACGCCTGCTGGCCATCGCCGGCCACCGCGTTGCTGTATTCGAGGCCTCCGATCGCCTTCGTCGCGCCGTTGATCGCGAACCGATGGAAGAAGTAGAGCGGCGCGAATCGTTCCTGGAGCAGCGACACGGGTTCTCCCGCTCGGAGGTTCGCGACTCCGAACCGCCGCATCGCAACGCGTCGCACGTCGGTTTGGGCCTTGAGAAACTCCAGCTCCGTCGCGGCATCGTCCCACAGATTCACCCGCGGGTCCGACGCGAACTCGGGTCGCGCATCGGCGTCGGACAGGAACAGGTAGCCCTTTCGCAGCCCCTCGCGCACGATCGCCTCCAGCGAGTCGCGCTCGGTGGCCGCCGGGAAAGTGCCGTACGCCCATCGGACTGCCCAGACGTCGTACGCGCCAGGACCACGGTCGTACGCGGCGCGGAGGTCGATCTGGCCCGCGGCGTCGAGCCTAACGCGCGGCGCGGGATAGTCCATCACGGATCCGCGCTCGTAGGTGCTGGCGATATAGTTGTGCGCCATGCCGATCGTGTGGCCGATCTCGTGCGCCGTCACCTGTCGGACGCGGGCGAGCACGAACGCGGTATCTGCCGCGGCGGGCGCCGCGCCGACCAGCGCCGCATAGATGTTGTAGTCCGTGCGATTGCGGTGGGAATCCATGTGGGCGACACCCTTCACGATCTCGCCGGTTCGGGGATCACCCTGCGACCCGCCGAACGACCAGCCGCGCTCGTTCCTGTTCACCCACATCACCGCGTTGTATCGCGCGTCCATGGGGTCCGCATCAGCGGGCAACATCTCCACGCGGAACCCACCTCGCAGGCCAGCCTGATTGAACGCTTCTTCCCAGAATCGCGCCCCTTCGACCGTCGCTGACCGCAGCGGTTCGGGAATACCGGGATCGATGTAGTAGACGATGGGTTTCCGGAACGCGCTGTTCGGATCGTTAGGGTTCACACGCTCGAGGCGATGGCGCGAGATCCAACGCTGCTCGAGCGAGCCCTGGATCGGCTGCGCGTAATCCTTGAACGTGATGCCGAAGAATCCGACCCGCGGATCGAGCGTGCGCGGCCGATATCCGGCGTCAGGCAGTTGAACGAACGAGATGTGCTGCCGAAGCGTAAATGCCCGCCCATCGGGGACGATCGACGAGACCGTTTCGCCTGGGCGTCCCTGGGTCGCGAACGTCAACGCCACATCGATCTCGGTGTTCTCGGGGAATGCTTTCGTGTAGCCGCGATCGATGCTCGAGCGGTCGCGCGCCAACGTATAAGTGCCCTCGTTGGTGCGCGACAGCGTGCCGGAGACGTCGAGCCAATCGCGATACACGAAGTCGGTCGCGTCCACGAGCAGCTTGCCGTCCTCCACCGCGAGCAATGGAAGTGCTGCGACCGTGCTCGCCGGAAATGACTCGGCGATCGTCGTCGCGAGCCCGGGCTCGCGTTGTGAGTTGCCGCGGTAGTTCCAGTTCTCGAACACCACGAGCACGCGGTCGCCGTTGCGATCGAAGCGCGCGACCTGATCGGGCCCGTTCGCGCCGCGATCGATGCCGATCGGGTTGGAGCCGAGCCCTGTGGATTGCAGGAAGAACGCGAGCACGCGCATGGAGTCGCGCGGGATCTCGAGGAAGAGCTTTCCCTGGCGGTCGTCGAGATACAGCGGAATGAGGCCGGCGCGGCGTTCCATTCCGCCGGTGCGGCTCGCGATGCTCGTCGCGATCGGCGGTGCCTGGCCGCCCTGTCCGCTCGGGGACGGCTGCGCGTTAGGCGACTGCGCCGGGGGGCGGCTCGGTGTCGGGGCCTGGGCGGGCGTGGAGTGCGTGCACGCCGCGGCGATGGCTATCGCGGCGGCACTGGTCCAACGGGCTGCGCGCATGTCGGTCGAGTTGAGGGAGGAAGGACAGGCGGTGGGCGAGGCGAATATAGCCGGGCACAGGCGACGGGCGACGGAGGGAACTGGGAACTGGGAACGGGGAACTGTGCCCCTCACTCCGAAGAGTCGCGATCCCTCGCTTCGCTCGGGATGACAGCGCTCTCATCGCCTGTCGCCTGTCGCCTGTCGCCTGCCGCCTGTCGCCTGTCGCCTGCCGCCTGCCGCCTGCCGCCTGCCGCCTGCCGCCTGCTAGCGCCTCAGAATTTCGCGAATCACGACCAGGATCAGAACGATCGCAATGAGGCTGAAGCAGATCGACGAGATGCTCCAGCCAATCCCGGGCTCGGAGGCGACCGCGACGCTGACCCCGAGGGATGCGATCGCGATGGCGAGGGTCGGCACCCACCGCGGAACGCGGGATCGCTCGCGACGCGACGCGAACCAGAGCAGAGCTGCGCCGACGATGAGCGTCGCCGCCAACGGGAGTCGCATGATACGAACCTAGCGACTGACCGCTCTCCTCGCCGTTCTCAGTTGACGAAGGACCTCCGCTTGCGGCCTGCGGTGACCGCTAGTTGTTGTCGACGATCACCGACAGTGTGGTGGGAAGGCCACCACCCGGAGCGTCGGTCACGAGCAGCGTCCGAACGGACCCGGCCCCCAGCACCACGCTCCCAGCGTCGGCCAGGATCTCGCTCGGGTTCCCCACGGGCGTGAGCCGAATTCGGTAGTTGCCGGGTGGAACGAGCACGTAGGGGGATACGGCGCCAAACACGAGGGCGGGGATTGTCGGCGTTGCGGACGAGATGTCGTCGGTCGCGCTGGTCAGGTAGACAGCGACCGGCCCCGTAGCCGCCGAGACGTTGATACCCCGAACCTTGACCTGGCCCACCGCCGGCGATGGATCGTCCGCTATGAACAGGGCGCCGAACTGATTGAGCCCGGGCGCCGGGATCATGCTGAAGGAACCACCGGTGGTCAGATCACGCGTAAAGTCGACCAGGGTCGTGCCGCTGGTGCTCCCCTCTGCCTGCAACCGGTGCGTACTGGCCGAGACACCGATATAGGGGGATGCGCCGCCGAACTGGGTGCCCGACGCCGCCACCCGTTCGTCGACCAGGAAGTCGAGGCCCTGCGCCGCGGTGAGCGCGTTGATGAGCCGCACGCTGGCGTCGTTGACGCTTCCGGTGAAGAGGACGCCACCGGTCGGATTGGCCTCGCCGCACGAAGCGCCAAAGACGGCGAGCGTGGCGACGGCAATGGTGGCAGCGAAGCGGTTGCGCATGTGCGGGGTCCTCGAGTGGGGTCTGAGCATGCCGGTGGAACGGTACCGCAATAGAGTCCTCCGCGTCGGTGCGGAGACGCACTACGAGAGTGGTCGCCGATGCCAACGCGCGACACCAACCGGCCACCCCGACAGAGGCCGGTCGAACGTCGTTGTTGTTCTCGCTACGTCCTAGTTGCCCTACTTCTTATCGCGACGACTGGGGTCAACGGGCGGCCCATCCACCCTGTCGGCAGTCGTTGGAACCTGCGAAGGAACGGGCGGCTGCGGATCGAGCGTCGCGCGTCCACCCGCGCCACTATGCATTGCCGGCCTGAACCGTGCAATGACCGTGCTCGCGCGATCGAGCAGCGATTCCAGTTGGATGGGGCTCAGCCCTCGCCAGTCATCCGGGTAATGCCAAAGGCGCCGGACTTCCAGCTCACTCTCGAACCGAAGCCACGTGGTCCCGGGCGGGACGTCCGCCGTGAGCGCCCGTGGGTCATCGGCGCCGTCCTCCCGGACGTTCCAGACCACCCCGTCGCTATCGGTGAACGTTGTCTGTTCCATGCGTCCTCGCGCGGAAAACTCGCGAAACCGGACTGCAATTCCTCCGCCAATGGTCACGAATTACATCTCCGTTCATGCGCGGGAATGGCGATGACCCGATCGAGGACTTTCCGCTGGGCGACGGCACAGCGGACACGGTGGCCCATGTGATCTGCCCATACTGCGGAGAACCGAACGAGATCGCGGTCGATCCGGGAGGTGGCGCCTCGCAGGACTACATTGAAGACTGCCAGGTGTGCTGTCGGCCCTGGCGCGTCACCGTCTCGTACGATGGGACCGGGACTGCTCACGTTCACCTCGACCCCGCCGATGATACCTGACACGCTGCCACGCTCCGTCTGGCCGATCACACTCGACGACATCGCCGCGGCACGCGATCGAATTCGCCCATTCGTGCCCGTGTCGCCGTTCCGAGGCTACCCGGTCCTCGACGCCGCCCTGGGCAATGACATTCGCGTGTGGCTGAAACACGAGAACTTCAATCCCACGGGCGCGTTCAAGATCCGGAACGCGTTCTCCCTCCTGACGGCCCTGAGCGACGAGGAGCGACGCCGCGGGATCGTCGCCGCGACGCGCGGCAACCACGGGCTCGGCCTCGCCTACGCGGGGAAGACGTTCGGCGTGCCCGTCACGATCTGCGTCCCGTTAGGCAACAACCCCGAGAAGAACGAGGGGATGCGTGCGCTGGGCGCGCGTCTGATCGAGGAGGGCAAGGACTACGACGAGTCGCTCGCGGTGTCGGAGCGGATCGTTCGCGAAGAAGGTGCGTACCTGGCTCACTCGACGAACAACGCGCACATCATCGCCGGCGCGGGCACCATGTCGCTCGAGATCGCGGAGCAGGAACCGAATCTGGACGCGCTCGTGATCGCGGTGGGCGGCGGGTCCCAGGCCGTGGGCGCGATGACCGTCATGCGCGCCATGCGACCGCACGTCCGCGTGTACGCCGTCCAGGCGGCCGGTGCGTCCGCGACGCACGATGGATGGCACGCGCGAGCGCCACGCGTGACGGCGACGCCGGCGACCACCTTCGCCGACGGGCTCGCGACGCGCAGTACCTACGAGCTGACGTTTCCGGCGCTGTGCGACGGCCTGGCGGACTTCATCACAGTGACCGATGCGCAGATTGCGCACGCGCTCCGCCTCCTCCTTCGGACGACCCACACCCTCGTCGAGGGCGCGGGCGCGACCGGGCTGGCGGGCTTGCTGGCACTGAAGGAACGCCTGGCCGGCCAGCGCGTTGGTGTCGTGGTCAGTGGCGGCAACATCGATGACCAGACGCTTCGGCGCGTCGTGAATCGAGAGATCTAGCGCGCGTTCGGCGGGTCGCGGCCGAGTCCGGCGCGGGCGCCTAACGCGACGAGACGGCGCACCGCCGGCGCGATCGATGCCAGCGGCAGGATGTAGGTCACGCCGCCCGCCTGGATCGCCTCCCGCGGCATGCCGAAGAACTCGGAGGTCGCTTCATCCTGCGCGATCACGAGGCCGCCGAGGCGGTGCACTTCCGCCGCGCCGCCGGAGCCATCCTGACCGTTTCCGGAGAGAACCACAGCGAGCGTTCGCTCGCCGAACGCGCGGCCGGCAGATGAAAACAGGACGTCCACCGACGGCCGGCAGAAATGAACCGGTGGTGAGTGCGACAACGAGACCGTGCCGTCTTGCTCGAAAACCAGATGGCGGTCTGGCGGAGCGACATACACGGTCCCCGGCTTCATGTGCGCGCCATCGGTTGCCCAGCACACCGCCAGCTGCGTGGAGCGCGACAGGATGCCGGTGAGAACGCTGGGATAGGCCGGGCTCAGGTGCAACACCACGGCGACCGGTGCGGGAAACGCGTGCGGCAGCCCGTGAAGCACGATGGACAATGCCGCGAGGCCGCCAGCGGACGCACCGACCACGACCACGTCGAACGCCGGAACGTCGACGTGCGCGTCGCTGACCACTTGCGTCTCGTTTGGTCGTCGGCTGAGCGAGGGCACGACGCAAATTCCGTTTCTTCCGATGACAGCGTGCCGACGTACTTCGCGCGGCGAGCTTCGGGCCTTCCGATTACGATAGTGTGGTGGCGGGGGTTGCGCGAGAGAGCGTCAGCTCGAACGTCGACCCTTTTCCGGGCGCGCTTGTTACGGTCACGTCGCCGTTCATTGCCCTCGCGAGACTGCGACTGATGGCGAGGCCGAGTCCAATGCCCTCGGGTGATGTGCCGGCACCCCGGTCCACCTGAACGAACGGGTCGAACACCTCGCGCTGCTTGGCCTCCGGAATTCCGATCCCCGTATCCGACACAGCGATGATGATGCGGTCCCCTTCGCTATCGCATCCGACTCGAATGGTGCCGCCCGCGGGCGTGAACTTGAGCGCGTTCGACAGAAGGTTGACGAGAATCTGTCGCAGCCTGTCCGGATCGGCCATCGCGACCAATGACCCGTTCGCACACTCGACGCTCACAGCCAACCCTTTCAGCGTCGCCAACGGCTCGACCAGCTCCGTCACGTCACGCACGACAGCACCCACCACAACCGGTACGACGTCGACCGTGACCTCACCGCGTTCAACGCGCGCAAAGCTGAGGAGCTCGTTGATCAAGCCGAGGAGATGCTGCTCGCTTCGCAGGATTCGTCGAAGGTCTTCGACCTGCTGGCGTGTCACAGGGCCGCGGACGCCCATCTCGAGCAGTTGGGCATAGCCGGCGATGGCGTTGAGTGGCGTACGCAACTCATGGCTCAACGTGGCGAGGAACTCGCTCTTTGCGCGGTTCGCCTGTTCGGCAGCCGCGCGGGCACTGCGCTCCGCCATGAGCGCGGTTTCTCGCGCGTGAGCGCGGCGCTCGGCGGTCACATCCTCATGCGCAACGACGAAGAGGGTTGGATCGGGACCTTCACATCTCGTGACGCGCATCGTGAACCACCGTTCCTCGTCGGCTTCGCCGGACTCCGGCCCAGCCGAGTCGGCGTCCGAGTACAGCGCCTCCGCACGCGCCTCGTCTTCCGACAGGACACGAATGACGGTCGACCGCACCAATTCGGCGCCCGCGCGCCCCTCACGAATGGCTGCATCGCACAGGTCGATATAGCTCGTACCGACGACTGTTGGCGTGAACAGCCCGGCGGGTCGCTCGGCATCACGCCACGCACTATTGGTCGTCACGATCCTGGCGTCCGTGTCGACGACCGCGATGTGCGTCGACATGGCATCGATGACCGAGCGGAGCACTGCGGCCGGCGTACGCTCCATTACCGCGCCCGCGCGCTGGTTGGAGACGTCGCGCACGAGCCATCGAAGTCCGGTTACCGCCCCCCGCGCGTCGAATGCCGGGCTGACAGCGAGGAACCCCCGTATCGGTTCGGCGTCGCGCGGCAGCAATGTAACCGTCCAGCCTTCCTCCGCGAGCTCTTGGCGAGCGCGATAGAGCCGAACGCGGAAAGCCCGTCGGTCGCTCGGGTCGATGAACACCGCGAGCGGCTTCCCGAGCACGTAATCGCCCGGAAGGTTGAAGAGTGCCGCCGCTCCGCGGTTCAGTTCGCGAACGATACCTTCCCGGTCGGTAAGGATTTGGCCTTCGGGCGATAACTCGAACAGCTCGCGAAAGCGCGCCTGTTCGGACTCCAGAAGCGCGCGCGCGCGTTCGAGCTCGGTGGTCTGAAGACGGAGTTGCTCGTGCGCGACCGTCAGCTCCTGCGCCAACGCCGCGAGCTCCTCCGCGACGTCACGCGGGACACTCTGCGGAACGACCCCGTCGGCGCGCGACCGCTGCGCGAGCGCGACAAGGCGCCGCCGAGCATCCCCAAGACGACGGCTGCGCCGATCGGGATCGGCCGCCGGATCAGATTCGTGCGGCACGTCGTCATGCACGTCCGGACTTCGCATGCTCACCTGATTCCTCGCTACCACGTCCGGTTCACGCCGCGCCTAACGCCTGGTGCTGCCAACACGCCCCCACGCGACCGCCTCGCCTTACGACGCCTCGCCCAGCTTGGCTATATCACGCGCGCCGCCCTCCTCCATCACCAGAATCACGCCTCGCACCTCGTCCCCACTCGCCCGCCACATGGGCGTGCACGTCACCTCGCACGTGATGGGCTTCCCGCGGCGATTGATCGCTTCGATGGTCAGCGTCTCGCGCTCGGATTCACCCAAGAGACAGGCCCGTATCGCTTTGGTGAGCATCTGCACTGGAAGCCCAATGTCGAGCATCATGAAGTGCATGCCGCGTACCTCGTCGGCACGGACACCCCAGAGGTCAACGGCCTTCTCGTTCCACACCTCGACCCGCAACTCCGTGTCGAGGACCACCACTCCGCCACGCAAGCTGGCGAGGACGGCTTGCATGAACGCGTTGACGTCGTTCAGCTCGTCGCTCCGCCGGCGAAGCTCATCGTTGATCGTCGTCAGCTCCTCGTTGGTCGACTGGAGCTCCTCGTTCATCGTTTCGAGCTCCTCGTTCGTCGACTGCAGCTCCTCGTTCGTGGTCTCGAGCTCCTCGACGGTCGACTGCAGCTCCTCGTTCGTGGTCTCCAGCTCTTCGTTCGTGGATTGCAGCTCCTCGTACGCACCCTCCAGCTCAGCGTTCGATTTCTCGAGCTCCCGCTGGAGGCGCTGAAACGCGGTCACGTCATCGAAGCTGATCGCGACGCCGGCGACCTGCCCGCTCGCGTACAGCGGTGCCGCCTGGACATCGATCCAGCGGATGTCTCCCCCTCGCAGCGGCCATTCGATGTTCCGGACGACGAGCGGTTTTCTCCCGGCATGTGCCTGGTCGATCATTGACCGAAGGTCGGTCGGTCGGTACGAGATCTCGAGATCTTGAAAGGGGCGCCCGAAGTCCAGCGCGCCCAGGTTGAAGAGCGTGCGCGCCCGTTCGTTCGCGACGACCAATCGGCCATTCGCGTCCACGACGATCTGCGCCAACGGACTCGTATCCCACGACGCGTCGCGCAGTTGGCCCTCGAGGGCACTCTCCTCGGGCTCAGTCTCGTCCTGCTTTGCGGCCATGGCGAGCAATCGGTTCCGGTAGTTCGTCCTCGGGACCTTCGTGAAGATGCGCCGCTTGAGGTCCACGGGCGCAAAAGATTCGCTGTGCGCGAGCAAGGTCTCGGCTCGGCCGAGGAACAGGTAGCCGCCGTCGGTGAGCGCGAAATGGAAGCGCCCGAGAATCTGCGCCTGCGTCGCGGCATTGAAGTACATCAGCGTATTGCGGCACACCAGCAAATCGACGCGGGATATGGGGGCATCCTGCACGAGGTCGTTGCGCCCGAAGATCACGATTCGTCGCAGGTCCTTCCGGAAGATGTAACGACCGTCCTGGCGTTCGAAGTATTTCTCGAGGAGATCCGGCGGTACGCCTTCGACCTGTTTCGAGTCGTAGGTCGCGTGTCTCGCCATGGTGAGCGCGTGTTCGTCCACGTCGGTGGCGTAGATCTTCACCCGCGACCGAAACGCGTCGGCGCCTAACGCGTCAGCCAGAATGATCGCCAGGGTGTACGCTTCCTCGCCCGATGCGCAGCCGGCACTCCATACACGGAGCGGCTCATCCGGGCGCTTGTTCTCGAGGATGCGCGGCACGATGGTGCTCGCCAGCTCGTCCCACGGCACCCCGTCGCGGAAGAACGCGGTCACGTTGATGAGGACGGTGGTGCACAGCTGATCGAACTCGGCCGGGTTCTGCTCGAGGAGCCGGGCGAACTCGGCGTAGGTCTTTACGCCAACCTCCTGCATCCGCTTGTGGATGCGCCTGGTCAGACTTGCGCGCTTGTATCCGGTAAAGTCGAAGCCACGGTTTTGCTTCAGATACTCGAGGAGCGCGTCAAACTCGCGTGTACGATCTGATCGCACAACGTTGCCTTCCGGACTTGGGAGATGGGTGCGGCGCCATGTGGCCCGATCGAACCTGCCCCCGCGCACCAGGCAAGACAAGGCCCTTGCCGCAGCCGCAGGCGTTCACGCCTTACGCGACTTCCGGGCGACTCCTCGGGGACGTGCAGCGCGACGGCGACGGCAGCGTTGAGGTCTCCGGGTAACCCGGCCACGAGCTCCATCAGCAAGATCACGCCGCCCGCGGATGCACCGACCACGATCACGTTGCACCGATCCATGACGTGCGTCACCGCCAGAAGCCGGCCACGATCGCAAAATTGTCGTGGTCAACACTCCGCAGCCGCGCCCGCGGGCGGCCGGCGTCCACGCGGGCGAACGCCGGATTGTCCGCGTTACGGTACAGGCGGCGCCGGCGTAATAGACGTTGTAGACTGTGTAGTGGCTTGCACGACAGCGACATGACACCGTCGCCGTCAACGGGATCGGCTCGGCACCGCGAATGCCTTGTCGCTCTCGACGCACATACCGAGGTTCGAATGCACAGGTTGCCGGTTCGACCGGTCGTCGCGGCACTCATCGGGCTCACGGTCTCCCGGGCTCATGCGCAGTCTCGTTTCGAGCTGTCGCCGTTTGCATCGCGGAATGGCTCGCTCGAGGGAAGCCCGACTCTCCTTGGCGCCGCCTTGACGAGCTATAGCGGCCGACTCGCCGGCATATTCGGCCTGCGCTTTGGCGGGGCGTACGATATCAGGTCCCTCACGAGCTCGAACACGACCACCGACGCGGAGCGCGGGTGGGTCGCGGACGCCGACGCCGTCATCTCGCCGGCGCGGTTCCCGGTGATCGGACCTCTCCTCGGCGGGTTCCTCCCGACCTTCTTCTCGGGAATCGGCGTGGAAGGGCTGCGGCGCACCGACGGCACCGGAGGCCAGAGTGTCGTCGGGAGCTATGGAATCGGCGTCGCCCGCACGCTCGGGCCGATCGCGTTCGAGACGGAGGCGCGGCATCGGACTCCGATCAATTGGACCGGCTCACCGAATGATGGAAGCGCAAGCGCACTCGTTCCGACGACGCGCACGGGATGGGAGTACCGGATCGGGTTTTCAATCGGCTTCGGCGGCAAGACCACGCCACGGGGCATCCCATCGCTTCCAATCCCGGTGGGCGTCGGCTCGTCGCACCGCAATGAGCCGGTACCGACCGCGTCGGCGACCGCGGTGATCACGACGGGGGATGGCTACCTCGGCACGCGGTACACGTACGGCGGTTCGACGCCGCAGTCAGGATTCGACTGTTCCGGCTTCGTGCAATTCGTGTACAGCCGCAATGGCGTGACACTTCCGCGGACGTCGCGCCAGCAGGCGACCGCAGGCAAGTCGCTCGCGGCGAAGCTCGATGGACTCCGCGCGGGGGATCTCCTGTTCTTCTCGCAGAGTGGCGATGGTGTGGACCACGTCGCGATCTACGCCGGCAACGACCGCATCCTGCACTCGACCTCGAGCGGTGGCGGCGTACGGTACGATGACCTCGACACGCCGCGCGGGAAGTGGTTCCGCGATCGCCTGGTGGCGGCACGTCGCGTGTTAGGCGACGGCGCTACCTTTGTCGATCCGTTCGCGGTGACGCAGCTCGACTCGAAGCTCGATCCGCCGGACAAGGCGCCGAGACCGTAGGCGGCGGCAGGCGGTAGGCAGCAGGCAGCAGGCAGCAGGCAGCAGGCAGCAGGCGGCAGGCGGCAGGCGGCAGGCGGCAGGCGGGTCGGCGCTAACGACGCCCGACCCCCACTCCTACGGTTTGTATGTGACGCCGATGTATATGCCTGCCCGGTGCCGGAACGGATCGTCCCAGGAGTACGCCGCGCCGGCCTTGAGCCCGATCGCGGGGACCGCGAACGCTGGAAACGCCGCGAACGAGTAGTCGGCGTCGACCCCGGCAACACGCTTCCATCCCGTCCAGTTCTCGCGCGTGGTGGCCACCCAGTAGAACGGTCGCACCGGGCCTAACGCGGTAGACGCGCGGAACACCATGGCGTGCGTGCCGAGCGCGAACCCGGTGGGAAGCGCGGGCATAGGAATCCGCTGCGACAGAACGGACGCGTCCACGAGCGGCGAAGGCCAGCCTCCGATGGCGAATTGCTCGTAGGGTCCCCCACCTTCGTCGCTTCCCGCGATGGTGGCGTCGATGCGCGCGCCGCCAAAAGGTGTCGACACATCAGCCGTCAACGTACCCAGGCCCCTGGTGAATCCGAGCCCGCCGTTCGCGCCGCGAGATCCATGAACGAAGCCCAGGAGGTCCAGGCGGTACTCCCCGCGCCTAACGCGCGCAGAGCCGCGCGCCTCGCCGAAAACAAGCCCTCGACTGGCATCGTCGGCGCCGTCGGAGCGATCCACCTCGCCGAGGCTCCCGCCGACACGCACCTGAAGACGCGCCAACCCGTAGTCCCGCGTCGTAGCGGTCCCCACCATGGCGCCGGTATACACCGCGTCGAGCACCCCCGGCAGCGTCGCGCTCGCATCCGCGAAGGCTCGCTGCTCCGAGGGACGTTGTTCGGCGCGGAAGAACGAGCCGTCGATGCTCAGGACGCCGGGAACGACCGCACGGCTGCCACGCCATGACGCCGTGATGGACACGCCGCGCCAGGTCGACGGTTCCCCGAAAATGCCGTTGGCGGCGTAGGTGAATCGCCCGACCGGATCCAACCCGACGAGCGACAGCGACGCGAACGCGCCTTCCGTCGAATAGCTCGCGCCGGGCAGCACCCGATGCTGATGTGGCCCGGCCCCGTACGGATACGCACGCGCGGGCGCCGCGCGTGGCAACGTGTCGACCGGCGCAGGCGGATTCGGGACGGCCGGTACGAGGGACGCGGACAGCGTGATGGGTCTCCCCGTTCCGGTGGAGGACAAGGCGACGCGCCGCAAGTCCAGTCCACGTGCGTGAAGCGCCAGGAAGAGGACCGATGTGTCGTTAGGCATCGGAGCTGGTGCGGACACGGCGCTGGTCACGCGCGTTTGCGCGATCCGTCCCCCGCCCTCGAGGTCGATCACTTCAAGATTTGGCACACCGCCCGCGTCGGACACGCACACGATCCGCCTTCCGCCTGGCAGGAAGGCCGCATCGTAGCGGTTCGCGTCGTCGTCGGGATCGACGAATTGAACCTCCGTATCACCATCCGTGGCGGTCATCTCGATGGGAATGAGCGCCAGGCGCCACCGGCCGTCCCGCTGGACGGCAACGAGCACGGTGCGCCCATCCGGCGAGACGCGCGGGCGATAATACGGCGTCGAGGGCGTGGCCTTGCGCAGGGGGGTGACGGCGCCGGTCTCGAGATCCACGCGCACGAGATCGCAGAGGCCGTTCTCGCATCGAACGCCAACCGCGGATTTCCCGTCCGGCAGCGGATCCGCATCGCGAATCGATGCTCCCCGCGTGACGCGCCGCAGCCGGCCAGTGCCATAGTTCCAGACGTACACGTCGCTCCGGTACGCGCCGTCGCCTAACGGATCGTCGTGCGTGACGAGCAGTCGCGACGTGTCGGCGAAGAATCGTGGCGAGTGGAACGGGCGTCCGGCGGATGGCCGAAGGGTTGCGATTGGCACTTTCGGCCTCGGGTCACCCGGAACGGCGAGCACGTCCTGGGGATCGAGCGCCAGCGCGCGTTCGCGTGCGCGTCGCACGCGTGCGGTGTCCACACGCTCGGCCGTGCGCCACACGACCAGCGGCCCGGGCAACGTCCGTGCAGGCAGCTCCACGGCAATGAGACTGCCATCGCTCGACACCGCTGGCTCGCCCGTTGCCCAACGTCGACGCTGCACGAGTATGCCGGTGTCCAACCCCGCGGCCGCGAGGGTGTCGCGAACCATGAGGGCGCGGCGTGTGAGGTCAACGGTGAACCGGCCATACAGCTCGTCGGGTGGCGACCCATATACGCCGGCGAACGCCTCCGCGAACGTGCGTGGCTGGCGCGCGCTCAATCGTCGCCAGACCGCAACGAGACTCGAATCGCCGCGCTGCGCAACGAG
>DATCGG010000466.1:0-13841 GCA_036509075.1 Gemmatimonadaceae bacterium | reverse complement strand
TCGGCACCACCAGCGACGCCTCCGGCCGGTTCCGGCTCACGGGACTCTCCGGAACCAACGTCACGATCAGCGTCCGCGCACTCGGCTATCGGCCCGAGAACCAGACCGTCGTCGTCGGGTCCACCAACGTCCGCATTATCCTGTCCGAGCGGGCCGTCGAGCTCAATCAGGTCGTCGTGACTGGCACCGCCGGCGGCGAGCAGGTTCGTTCGCTCGGTACATCGGTCGCGCAGGTCAACGTCGCCGACGTGGTGGCCAAGACGGCGATCCCGTCCGTCGAGGCCGTGCTCAATGGCCGGACGCCGGGCGTCGTCGTACTCCCCGGCACCGGGCAGATCGGCGCCGGCGCGAACATCCGCATCCGCGGCATGGGGACGCTGTCGCTCTCGAGCCAGCCGCTCGTGTACGTCGACGGCGTCCGCGTGAACAATGCGACGGGCAGTGGGCTGGAGGTGCAGGACTTCGGCTCGGGTGTCATATCGCGCCTCAACGACTTCAGCCCGAGCGAGATCGAGAGCATCGAGGTGCTGAAAGGTCCGGCCGCAGCAACCCTGTACGGCACCGAAGCGGCGCGCGGCGTCATCAACATCATCACGAAGAAGGGCTCCGCCGGCGGAACGAAGTACTCGTTCCAGGCGCAGGGGGGCAGCAACTGGTTCCAGAACGCCGCGGGACGAATCCCCACGAACTACTGCGTACAGCCAACGCCCGACGAGTGTGTCCCCTCGAACGCTGTGCCGGGGCCGCTGCTCGGGATCAACGTCGTGAAGCAGGAGGACGCGCGCGGGACGCCCATCTTCCGCACCGGCGACATCCGCAACTACTCGGCGAACGTGAGCGGCGGCAATGCGCTCATCCGCTACTTCGCGAGCGGCGAAGTGGGCTCGAGCGAGGGTGCCGAGGTCACCAACTCGCGTAACCAACGAAGTGTCCGCACAAATCTCAACATCACGCCGAACTCGAAAATCGACATCAGCACGAGCGTCGGCTACGTCAACAGCAACACGCAGCTCTCCTGCGAGGCCGGGTGCGGCGGGGCCATGTGGAACGCGATGTACTCCAACCCCGCCAACCTCGCGCAGTTCTGCCCTGCGGGCGACGTCGGGTGCACGTACGTGCGCGGCTTCAACAGCACGCCGCCCGAAGCGTACAACGTGCTGTATTTCGCCCAGCTGCTGAACCGTCTCACCGCAAGCGCCACGATTCAGTGGCGGCCATTCGCGTGGATGTCGCACCGCTTGGCGATCGGCACGGACTACAGCAACGAGGACAACCCCGAGACGGTGCCGTACCTCACGAACGACACGATCGCGTACTTCTGGGGTGCCACTGCCAAGGGATTCCGCTTCTACAACCAACACCAGGCCACCTACAACACGTACGACTACACGGGGAACCTGAACTTCAATCCAACGAGCACCCTGGCATCGAAGACATCGTTAGGCGTTCAGTACTACACACGCCACGATCAGTTCATTCAGGGCGAAGGTGATTACTTCCCGGCCCCCGGCCTCCAGACCATTGATGCCGCCGGCACCAAGGTCGGCCTCAGGGACGGCTGGTCGGGGAACAACACGCTCGGCTACTACGCCCAGGAGCAGCTCGGCTGGAAGGATCGGCTCTACGTCACCGGCGCGGCACGAGTGGACAACAACAGCTCGTTCGGGAGCGATGTGAAGTGGGTGTGGTACCCGAAGGCGAGCGTATCGTACGTCGCCAGCGAGGATCCCTGGGTGCAGGGGTGGCTGCCGAAAGCCTTCAGCAGCCTCAGGCTCCGCGGCGCGTACGGCGCGTCGGGACAGCAGCCGGCGCTCAACACGGCGCTGCAGACCCTGAAGCCGGTGGCCGGCCCGAATGGACAGGGCGTGCTCACGCCGTACACGTTAGGCAACCCCGAGCTCAAGCCGGAGCGCGTCGAAGGGCTGGAGCTCGGCTTCGAGACGAGCATGTTCAGCGATCGCTTCGGCATCGACTTCACGTATTTCCATGACAAGTCGAAGGACGCGATCCTCTCGCGCTCCGTTGCCCCGAGCACCGGCTTCGGCGACACGCTGCAGTTCTTCAACTCGGGTCTGATCGCGAAGCAGGGCATCGAGCTGGGGCTCAAGGGCCAGATCGTCAACACGCGCGACTACTCGTGGGACGTGAGCTTCACGCTCGGGACCAACTCGGCCAAGATCAACAAGCTGAACGGCGTCGACACTACGGTCGTAGTTGGAACCGCCACGCAGCACCGGATCGGATACGCGCCGTTCGACTGGTTCTCGTACAAAGTCTTGAGCGCCGAGTACGATCCCACGACGCGTCGCGCGATCAACGCGATGTGCGACAACGGCCGCGGCCAGCCAACGCCGTGCCTCAATGCGAGCGGCGGCGTAATCGCTCCGAAGGTGTTCCTCGGGCACGCGATCCCGACGGCCGAAGGCGCGTTCACGACGACCGTACGGTTCCTCCGGAACTTCAGTGTGTACGCGATGGCGGACTACGCGACGGGCTACAAGCGGCTAGACAACAACCTCCGCATCCGGTGCCAGATCTTCTACACCTGCGCCGAGTACCTCGAGCCCGAGAAGACCGATCCGCGCGAGCTCGTGCAGATGCAGACCAACGGGACGCTCCGCCAATTCGTGATCAACGAGGCGAAGTACGTGAAGCTCCGCGAGGTCTCCCTCTCGTACGACGTGCCCACGCAGTTTGCCGCCAAGGCATGGGCGAAGAGTGCGGGCTTCACGGTGTCCGCGCGTAACCTCCACACCTGGACGCCGTATACGGGCCTCGATCCGGAAAGCGAGTTCGTGTCTGGCACCCCTGTGAACGTGGATCAGGCGCACATGCCCCAGCTCATGTCGCTGCTGCTCACCGTTCGGCTGGGCTACTGACGTGCATCGACCACTGCCTAACAACCGGAACAACGGACGGTTTTCACCAATGACTTCCATACAGCAGAAGACTCGAAGGGCTGAGGTCGGTGCGCGGATGAGGGCGCACGACCGCGCACGATCGTTCGCCGCGATGGTGGCCATCATGGGCCTCGTGGCGGCCTGCAACTCGAACGACCTCCTCGACGTCGATACGCCCGGCTCCGTGCCGGTGAGCATGATCGACGATCCCAAGAACGCGCAGCTGGCGGTCAACAGCGCGGTCGCGGACTTCGAGTGCGCGTTCGGCTCCATGGTCGCCGTAGAGGGGATCATCAGCGACGAGCTCGCGGACGCACAGCTGGGCGCGGCGGCATGGCCGTACGATCGACGCGACGCCAACACGCAGCCCGGTGGCTCGTACGGCACCAACCTGTGCGACAACAACCAGACGCCCGGGATCTACAACCCGCTTTCGACGGCGCGATGGGATGCGGACCACGCGCTCGACAACCTGAACAACAAGTGGACCGACGCCGACGTTCCGAATCGTCAGGAGCTCATCGCGAAAGCGGCGCTCTACGCCGGATTCAGCTATGCGGCGCTGGGGATGTCGATGTGCGAGGCCGCATTCGATCTCGGGCCACAGGTGGACCAGGCGGGAATGTTCGCGCTGGCGGAAGAGCGATTCACGACCGCCATCGCGACGGGCCAGGCGACGAGCCAGCCCGACATCGTGAACGCGGCCTACGTTGGACGCGCGCGCGTGCGCCTCTTCCAGGGCAACAAGCAGGGGGCGGCGGACGACGCGGCGCTCGTGCCCGCCGGGTTCGTGCTGAACGCGGCGAACGATGCCTCCGACAACCGGCTCTACAACCGTCTCTTCGCGGTCACGCAGCAGTTCGGGTTCTATACCGTGGAAGGGCTCTCGCTCAACCTCAAGACGGAGAAGGGTGAGGTCGACCCGCGGTCGGCGGTGACGTTGACGGATACCAGGCCCGCCGATAACAAATCGCCCATCTACGTGCCTAACAAGTACGCGGACGGCTATACGACCCCGACGCGGATCGCGAGCTACGAGGAAGCGCAGCTCATCCTCGCCGAAGCCCAGGGTGGCGCGGCAGCGGTCACCGCGATCAACGGATTGCGCGCCACGGCGGGCCTTCTGCCGTATACGGGCCCAACCGATGACGCGTCGATCCAGGCGCTCGTCATCGACGAGCGTCGTCGTGCGCTGTTCCTGGAAGGCTTCCGGAACTACGACCTCCAGCGCTTCGACCTGCCGTTCAATCCCGCAGTGGGGACGCCCTTCCCGCTCAAGGGCGGCACGTACGGCGATACGCGCTGCCTGCCGCTGCCGGACATCGAGCGCTTCAATAACCCGAACATCACCTAGTCGGGAATCGGGAATCGGGAATAGAGGGAACCGGGAACTGGGAACTGGGAACGGAGGCTCCACGGAGCTTCTGTTCCCGGTTCCCCGTTCCCGGTTCCCTTTTTTTGTCCTCGCTTCCCGCTTGCCGACAATGTCCGCTCTCGGGCGCCGCTCTCGCGTCAACGGATAGAGGTGCCGCCCCGATGTCTGTGGGACAGGCCATCTCGGACCATGATCGCCTTGGCCCACCCCAACGCGGGAGAGCGCATGACGCGGGTCAAACCTCTGACCCTCCTGATCGTTGTAGCGATGGGCGCCTGCCGTCAGGGTCACGATGGCCCAACCGGCGCGACGGCAGCTGTCGGGACTGCGTCGGCGGCTCAATCCCAGTTTCTTCTCGCATCGACGATCGCGTTCACGAGCACACGGGACGATCCGGCGGCGCCAATTCCATTCAACGCGGCCGAGATATACCTGCTCGACCCCGACGGCGCGCACCCGCGGCGCCTCACCGTGAACACCGATGGTGACGGCTTCGCGGCTCTCTCGCCCGATGGGAAGAAAATCATCTTCGACAGCAACCGCCTTCGGACGGAGGCGGACCCGCTCAACACGTCGGACCTGTTCGTGATGAACACGGACGGCACGGAGCAGCTCTTTCTGACGAGGGGAAGCTCCGCCACCTGGTCACCAGACAGCAAGCGCATCGCCTTCCACGCCTCCGCGTCAGGCACGGGGTTGCCGATCAAACAGGATCCGGGCGCCGCGACGTTCGACAGCGACATCTTCGTTGCGAACGTCGATGACCTCCTCGGGCACGTTCAACCCCCGAGGAACCTCACGAACAGTCCCGACAAGATCGACGACGATGCCGACTGGTCGCCCGATGGGCAGAAGATCGTGTTCACGCGGCATGACGTGACCGACAATCAGATCAACTCGGTGACGGCCGAGATTTTCGTCATCAACGCGGATGGCACGGGACTGTCGCGCCTAACGTTCAACACGGAGGAGGAACGCGGCGCGTCTTGGTCGCCCGACGGCACGCGCATCGTCTTCTCGTGCCGGCGAGGTGGATCCGACTTCGAGATCTGCGTGATGGATGCCGACGGCACGAATCAGAAGCAGCTCACTGACAATACCGTGCCGGACCTGACGGCGACGTTCTCGCCCGATGGTCAGAAGATCGTGTTTCACCGGGCGCTGGTGCCGGGTCAGAACCAGCTCTGGACGATGAATGTCGATGGCACGGAACAAACGCAGCTCACGAGTGCTCCTGGCGTGAACCTCCTGGCCAATTGGGGTGAGCTGCGGGCCCACGTGAAGGAGAACTGATCATCGGCGTACGCCAACGACGTGAGCTTGGCTGGCGAGGTAGCCGGCTATCTCGCGACGGGCACTGGACGCGTCAGAACTCGAGGCGCGTGCGCAGCATGACGATTCGCCCCAGCAGCGCTCCGCCTGAAAACTCGCGGTGCGCGTGGTCGAGAAGGTTCTGAATTTCAGCCGACACCGAAGCACGTGTGTGCGGAACCCGCGCCGTCGACGACAGGTCGATCACGGCGTAGCCGGGGACTGTGGCGATACCAACCCCGCGGAACGGCCCGACGGCGCGCGCTCTCAACGAGCTACGGAGCCCGGCGTCCGGCCGGCCGTACGACATCATCAGCGAGGCCTTGTTCTCCGGAATCGCAAGATTCAGCGGCACCTCCGGCAGCACATGCGAAATCGAGTCGTAGCTCGCCCACGAATACGTCGCGAACGCGGACGCTCGCGCACCAAGCGGCACCTCGGCAGAGAGGTCGACTCCGTAGATCGTGTACGTCTGGCCCTGGCGACTCACGAGGAGAATGTCAGCCCCATACGGTGACTGTGTTGGCGTGATCGTACCCACCGGGATCTGCGCGAGCGTCGTCGCGAGCTGTGCAGCCGCGGTGCTCGAGCGGAACTGCGTGAGGTACTGCTGCAGACTCGCCTTGTCGAAGAAGACGTTCGGCGTGATGGCGGTTGGGGGAACCGTGCGATTTCGCAGGTGCGTCGCGTACAGGTCAGCCGATATCGCCGCGCCGCCCTGCAGCACGCCCTTGTACCCGAGCTCGAGAACGTCCGTGAGCTGTCGACGAAGGGGCCTCAGATCGCGCACATCGGCCGGCGCTACACGATCGAAGGCGCCCTGGTTGAACGTTGCGAGGACAGTCGAGACGGTCGCGCTGCCGGGCGCAGGGATGTCGGCGATGTTCAGTCCGCGCTTGCTGAGGAGGGTCACCATCTCCGACCATAGCAGCGTGGCGTCGGCTGGCAGATATGCGTCGGCTGTGCCGGCGACGAATGGCGACCGCATACAGAGCCCATTGCAGTCCCGGCGGAACGTGAAGCCGTTCCGCGGTCTCGCCTCCGCGCGCCGCGCGTATAATGGCCATCCCGGGAGCGCGCCCGTACGCATATCGCGAAACAGGTCGCTCGGCGGGGGCGAGTTGTACGCCCGGTTATAGGTGAACCGCATGGCATGCATGCGGCCGGCCTTGTACACGATGGCGACGCGCGGCTCGAGCACGAGATCTCGAAGATAGCTATGGTGGTCCGCGCGCAGCGCGGTGACTAGCTGCACGCGCCTGCCTAACGCCGCCGTCGCCTGTCCATACGCTCCGGCCTCGATGAGGAAATCGTCGTCCTCGTACTGCCCGTGGACCGTACCCTCGGTACGCGGATCGGTTGCCCGGATGTCCGTCCCATAGACGAGATCCACGCCTCCTCGCTGCGTCCCGTGCTGAAGCTGCGCGGAGACGAGGCGAGACTTCTCGACGAGCGGCAGTCCGGTGCGAAGGAAGTAGGTGTTCCCGGCATCGTTGGCGTTGAACACCAGATTCGCGACGAGGTGGCCATGCTGAACCTTCGACTGCACGTACCAGGAGCGCCAGTCACGCAGCTGCACAGCGCCCGGTCCCGCAACATCGATGAGGTTCATCGCGTCAGCGACGCCGCTCTTCGTGACGACTTCCGTTTCGGCGCCGGGCCGCCAGTCGACGCGAACCTCTCCGCCGGCCCGTTGGATGAATGGATCACGGAGGCCGATTCGTAACGTGTCCGGGTCGGCGCCGGCTTTGAGCGCCGTGGTCCGAGCTCCAATCTCGATCGTGTCCACCGCGGGCCAGTCTTCGCCCTGGAAGTAGTCCGCCGAGAGCGACATTGCGACGCGAGGATGGACCAACCCGGCGTATCGGACCGTCCCCTGGCGCACGGATCGGCCGCCAGCGGTGAACGATACGACGCCGCCACGCGACTCGAATGGCGACCGGGTAATGATGTGCAGGACGCCGCGTGGCGCTCCGGGTCCGTAGAGTGCCGCGGCCGGTCCGCGTACCACCTCGATGCGGTCGATGTCTTCACGCGTGACGGGGACGAGATAGGAAACGTTGAAGCCGATGGACGGCAGCTCGGCGTATCGGCCGTCGGTGAGCATCAACAGCGCACCCGAGGTGGGCCCTCGTGGACCTCGAACTTCGAACGTGTTCTGCAGGAGTCCTTTCGCCGCGAAGTCGACGCCCGGTAGCTCGCGAATCTGCTCGAATGGACTGAAGCGAAGGTCAGCCGCAACGGCATCGCGCTCGATCACGGAAGTGGACGCGGGGGCGTCGAGCTGCGTCTGCTCGCTGCGCGACGCGGAGATCACCACCGGATCTACCGGCACACCGATGGCCGTCAGCCTGACGCGGAGAGTGAAATTCGCGCCGCGGACATCGACGCGTTCGAGCCGCGTCGGCGCGTAACCCACACGCCTGAGTGCCACCAAATAGGACCCCGGCGCCAGCGCCGTCGTGAAGCGCCCGCTTTCATCGGTGTAAGTCGTTAGGGCCGAACGCGACGCCGAACCGGACGACGTCCACTCGACTCGCACCTGAGCGATTGGCGCACCCGTCGAGCTGTCGGCCACGAACCCGCGGACCTGTGTGTTTTGCGCAACCGCCGGCGAAGCCTGGGCTCCCGCGATGGCGCATGCTGCACCTGCGAGGAAGATGCGCAGCATGATTCGAGTCCTCCAGGTCACGACTCCCCTCTTCATACGCGGACGGAGCAGCCGAAAGCGGACACGGTGACAACGATGTCCGCAGTGAAGTCCGGTTTCCGCGTCAAAGGATGCAAGCGGCCCGCGCTGCACCAGCGTCGGCTCAACGTGCAAGCGCTCCCGGGAGGCACGGTATGCAAGCGTGCGTGCTGCGGTTCATGATGGTACAGTCTGTCGCGGTGCTGTTGGTTGGTTGCGCCGGCGAACGGTCGGTCGATCCTCTTTCCGCTGCCAGCCCTAACGCCGCGGTTCTGAGCGCACCGCCAGTTGCCGCGCCGGCAAACGTCAGCGCTACCGCGGTCTCCGAAACCAGGATCGACATTGCCTGGCTCGATAAGTCGGACAACGAGTCCGGATTCGAAGTTCATCGTTCGCCGTCGGGCGCGAGTGGCACGTTCAGTTTGCTCGCCACGACCGCCGCGAATGTCACGAGCTACCGCGACTCCGCCCTCGTCGCGGTAACGCAGTATTGCTATCAAGTCCGTGCCGTTCGGGTCAGCGGAAACCGGAAGTCCTACTCGTCGTTCTCGAATTCCGCGTGCGCCACGACCGCGTCGCCTCCGCCACCGCCACCACCGCCTCCACCGCCCATCCCGAACGCGGCTTCCATTCTGGGCGCGACGCCGACAAGCAGCAACAGCGCGGCCGTGGGCTGGGTCGACAACTCCGCGAATGAGGACGGATTCCGTGTATACCGCTCTGGCGACGGTGGATCGACCTGGGTGCTGGCGTTCACGGAAACCGCTGGCAATGGTTGGGCGAACGTGTGGGGAGCGACCGAGCGACTCAACTGCTACCGTGTCGTCGCGTTCAATGTGACCGGCGAGTCGTCGCCGTCGAACACAGCCTGCACCACGCCGCCAGCCACACCTTCGAATCCCGTTGCCACTGCGCTGGGCACTGAGCTGGAGCTGACGTGGAACGACGACTCCGGGGTCGAAGACGGTTATCAGGTGTGGATCTACACGTGGTCCTGCTGCACGGCGGCCTGCAACGCGTTCGATCCCTACGCGGGGGAATGGCTTCTCGCCGAGCTCCCAGCCAACTCGACCCGCGTACGAATCGCCACTCCCGGTGCGTGCTATCAACTGTGGGTCGTCGCGATGAAGGATGGCGGGAACTCCGACCGGTCGTACTTTGCACTACCATGAATGCCCGCGAACGCCGGTACGTCAGCGCGCGGGCGATTTGGTCGCAGCGCGACCCCAGCTCGGGAAACCGTTGAAGGCGACGGATGACAGCTCGGTGATACGGTGTTGCGCCGTGCCGTCCGCGTTCATGACGAAGATCTGAGCATGGCCGAGGACCCGGCGATGGAACACAATCTGTCGGCCGTCAGGTGACCACGACGGGTGGGCGTCCTCGGCCGCGTTGTTGGTCAGCCTAACGAGGTTCTTTCCATCCGGCTCGATCGCGTAGATCTCGTGGTTGCCGTCGCGGTCGCTCACGAACGCGATCCTGCGGCCGTTGGGTGACCACGCCGGAGCCGGCCAGAAGCCTTCACCCGGCTTCACGTCGCTTTCCACGCTCAGCGGCACGGGGTTCGAACCATCGGCGTTCATGACGTACAGCGTTGGCCTGCGGTCCCGGACGCTCACGAAGGCGATGCGACGACCGTCGGGCGACCACTCGGGTGATCCGTCCGGCTCTGGTCGCTTCGTCAGGTTCACGAGTCCCGTGCCGTCTGCGTTGATGACGTAAATGTCCGGATTCACGTAGCTACGGAATGCGAGCTTGGTCCCGTCCGGGGACCACGCCGGACCTCTTGCCCCGAGGCGCTCGTCCGTCATGTTCGTTAGGCGCCGCGTCCCGGTGCCGTCCACGTTCATGATGAAGATGTCGATGCCGCCCCCAATTTCCTCAGCGAACGCGATCCTCCGGCCGTCCGGGGACAAGACTGGAGTGCTCTCGCGTACGTCGTTCTCCGTCAGCCGCGTCTGGTCGGACCCGTCGGGGTTCATGATGTAGATCTCCTGACGTCCCAAGTGCCCAACCGGATCCGGCCCATCACGATCGCTCATGAACACGATCTTCGATCCCACGGCCGCACCGGCAACCGGCGCGTTTTTCGAGGGCGGCAAGCTCGCTGGCAGCGCCACGTCACGCGACGAGCGTGCGAGTGCTGCGGTGGTCAGGAGGGCCTCGTAGAGCCCCCGCCCGTACATGAAGAGCGAGTCGGCTCTGGCGGTGTCGCCGGAATGCCTGAACACCGCTGCCAGATCGAACACGGTTCCCGCGACATCGGGGTGCTCTTCCGGGAGTACCTGCCGTAGAAGCGACAGCGCTTCTTGATAGAGTTGCCGTGCGTCCACGTCATTGCCTTGGTCGGCTCGCGCCTGGCCCACACTTCGCAGGCTCTGTGCGATGTCCGCGCGATGATCGCCCGGCCGTCGCCGGTCGATGGCCAGCGCCTCGCGTGCCAGCGAGTCGGCGTCGTGCGGGCGCCCCTCGCGCCGTCGCACCCGCGCGAGGCCGTTGAGGGTTCGCGCAACGTCGCCATGCGTCGCGCCGAGAAAGCGACGGCGCAACGACAGCGCCTCGTCGAAGTTACGCCCGGCAGCCTCGACATCGCGCCTATCGAGCTGAACCTCGCCGAGCGCGTGCAGCGTTTCGGCGAGGTCAGGGTGACCGTTGGGATGGAGCGTTCGCTGGAGTGCGAGCGACGCTTCCAGAAAGTGTTGTGCGCGATCATCGACGCCGAGTCGGTGGTACACGCTGCCAATCTCGAACATCAAACGCGCTCGAGCCGCGGGTTGCCCGGGCAGTGCTGACTCGATGCGCGCGGCGGCAGTATCGAAATACTCGCGCGATTCCACACCGCGAGTGTCGCGTGGAGAAGGGACGGCGCTCTGGAAGGTGGTTGACACATATCTGACCGCAGTTTCCGCCGCCGCACGCTCGGCCGCGGCCAGGTCCGATTCGGCGCGAATGCGCACGGCCTGAATAGCTGTGACCACCGCGAAGCCCACCACCACGATGGCGAACGCTACACCCCCCGCCACTCCTGCCTTGTGTCGCCGCACGAATTTCCGAGCGCGATACACTCGGCTGTCGCCCCGTGCCGCAACGGGGAGGCCCGTCAGGTGACGCTGGACGTCCGCCTCCAGCTGTTCGACACTGCGGTAACGCCGCGCCAGATCCTTGTCGAGCGCCGTGAGAACGATCATGTCGAGGTCACCCTCGAGGCGACGTCGCAGCCGCGTTGAAGTCGTGGCGCGAGCGCGGGCGACAGTCTCGACGTCGTGGCCCGTCCCGGCGCGGCCAGCGGACACGGAGGGACGCTCGGGCTCCTGCTCGAGGATGGCGCGCGCGACGTCGTAAGGCTCGCGACTCCGCAGCCGATACGGGTCGTGTCCGGTGAGCAGCTCGTGCAGCAACACGCCGAGCGCGTAGACGTCACTCGCGGTGGAGACCGGCCCACCGCGGACCTGCTCGGGGCTCGCGTAGAGCGGCGTCATCACGCGATCACCCGTCTGCGTGAGCTCCGCCCCTGCCTCTCCGCCTAACAACTTCGCGATCCCGAAGTCGAGCAGCTTCACTCCGCCGTCGGTATCGATCAGGATGTTACCGGGCTTGAGGTCGCGGTGGACGACCAGGTTACGGTGCGCGTAGGCCACCGCCCCGCACACGCGCCGAAATAGCGCCAGGCGCTGCTCGATCGTCAGGCCATGCGTATCACAGTACCGGTCGATCGGCATGCCCTCGACGTACTCCATGGCGAACCAGGGCAGGCCATCCGCGGTGACGCCTCCATCGAGCAGGCGGGCGATGTCAGGGTGCTCGAGTGCGGCGAGAATCTGCCGCTCCTCGACGAATCGCCGCACGCGATGCGCATCGGTCGCACTCCACGCCGGCAGCAGCTTGACGGCCACACGCATGCGGAACTGGTCATCGTCGCGTTCGGCAAGGTACACGGCGCCCATCCCGCCGCGTCCGATCTCCTGAAGGATGCGGTACGGACCGATCCGCGATACCGGCAGCATGTCTGGCTCGCGGGACAGTTCGGCGACGAACGGTGCGGCCAGTGCCGCGGCGGGAGTGTCGAGGGGCGACAGGGCTTCGGCGCTCGCGAGCAACGCGCGCAACTCGACGCCTAACGCCGGATCGTCGGCGCAACGTTGTGCGATGAATGCTTCCCGGCTCTCCGTCGGGAGGTCGAGCGCCTCGTCAGCGGCGGTGAACAACCGACGCCACTGGTCAGGAGAGCGCGCGGTCGTGGCGGGCATCGCCGTTGAGGGCATGGTGCAGCCAACCTCTCGCCTTCGTCCAATCGCGGCGCACCGTTCGGGCGGTGACACCGAGTGCCTGAGCGGTCTCCTCCTCGGTCAGGCCGCCGAAGAAGCGGCACTCTACGACCCGACTCAGCCGTTCGTCCAACCGCGCCAGCTCGCGCAGCGCGTCATCGATCGCGAGGAGTGTGTCCGCGCGGTCTTCCACCAGGAGCATATCGTCGCCAAGCGGTACCCGCTCAGGTGCTCTGCCCCGCTTCTCGGCCTGGTATTGCCTGGCATAGTCTACCAGGACGCGGTGCATCGCCTGGGCCGCGACGGCAAAGAAGTGAGACCGGTCCGCCCACGCGACGCGGGTCTGGTCCACGAGCCTGAAGTACGCCTCGTGCACGAGCGCCGTGGAATCGAGCGTGTGACCGGGATGCTCACGATTCAGCTGGCGGCGCGCGATTCGCCGCACCTCATCGTAGATCAGCGGGAACAGCTGATCGAAGGCCCCGGCGTCGCCAGCGCGCCAGGCGAGGAGCAGACCGGTGATGTCGGCGTCGCCTTGCATCTTCGATACGCCTCGAGGGGAGTCGCCTCGCCGTACAACATGAACCTGCTCGTATTAGACGGCAACTGGGCGCTCTTTCCAGGCCGGATGGAGCAGCCGCTTCACGACGACGCCGATCGTGGACTACGTTGGAGTGCGTTCAGTCGTGCGTAGTCGCTGCCTCCCGCGGGAGCTGCACAATGGCTGATCCTGCTGCACGTGTCGCCGTCGTGACGGGCGCGAGCCGAGGCGTGGGCCGTGGAGTCGCTGCGGCGCTCGATGACGCCGGCATGCGCGTATATGCCACCGGCCGCACCATCGATCGGGCAATGCTGCCCGATGGAGTCGTGCGCGTGGCGTGCGATCACACCGAGGATGCCGCCGTCGAACAGCTCTTCGCTCGAGTCGAGCGCGAATCCGGACGTCTCGATGTGCTCGTGAACAACGCGTGGGGCGGTTACGAACGCATGGTGGAGAACGGCCGCTTCACGTGGGGGCTGCCCTTCTGGGAGCAGCCGGCATGGCGATGGGATGCGATGATCACCGCCGGTGTGCGGGCAGCGTTTGTCGCCAGTCAACTCGCGGCCCGACTCATGGTCCCTGCGCGGCGTGGGCTCATCGTGAACATCTCACACTGGGCGGCGCAGAAGCGCATCGGCAACACGCTGTACGGCATCGCGAAGGCCGCCACAGACAAGCTGACGAACGACACCGCCATCGAGCTGCGCCCCCACGGCGTCGCAGTGGTGTCATTGTACCCAGGTCTCGTCCGTACTGAGGC
>DATCGG010000465.1:0-34912 GCA_036509075.1 Gemmatimonadaceae bacterium | reverse complement strand
AAAAGCGAAACCACCACCGCTGAACACGCAGACCGCACTTCGTGCGGCCGCGGAAGACGCTGAGCCTTGTTCGAGGGAACCAAAGACAGCGTCCTCAGCGCCCGGCGCGTAGCGTCGTCTGCGTTTCCAGCGGTCGTGGTTCTTGTGAGCCGCGGCGTTCGTTGCCGCTGAGGGTGCGTGGCAGAAGATGCGGGTCGTGTGCATCGTTACGTGGACATGACCCTCCAATCGATTCATCGGTGGGCGATCGGCATCGCCCTCGGCGCGGTGGCACACGAAGCCACTGCACAGACGCTGGCAAATGCGCACATCCGCGCGGAGTTCGACAAGCGCGGACTTCGAGCGCTCACCGATCTGTCCGGTGGCCACCGCTATGGTCTCGAAGCGGACGGATTCAGCGTCACGGTCAACGACGAGACGCTGACAGACTCCGACGCACCGCTGACGATCCAGGTCGAATCCCAGCGCGTGACCTATCGCTACTACGCGTCGCCGGTGGCCGTCACAGTTCGGTACGAGCTCCGCCCCGACTGGGGATTCCTCAGTAAACAGATCGAAGTGACCGTCCCCGTCGCGGATAGCTTCCGCGTGAGGGAGATCGAGCTCATACGCCAGACGTTCGACGACCCGCCCACGAGCTTTTACGAGCCACCGAGCGCACGAACGAACCTCCAGACCGGCGTGTACGGCTCGGCCGTCCGATTCGATCAGTCGCATTCGCTGCTTGTCGTGGTGCAGAACCCGTTTCTCGCCGCTCGGCGCGACGGACGCGCGCTCGCAATTCGTTATGCACCCGACACGGAATGGCGATCCACGTATGGTCCCTTCCTGACGGACCGGGCGCTGATCGCGCCGGTGCGACTGTCTGGCAGGGCGGTACCAGCGGCGATGACTCCCGAGTGGCAATCGCCGCCGGTGCCGGAGCGGCCGGGACTCGACGAGGCGGAAGTCACTGCGTTCACCAACATGGTCCGCTCGTTCCTGCTCTACCGGCCTGCAACACCAATCAACGTGTTCGTCGGCTGGTGCGCGAACGACTACCAGATCGACACCGGGACCCCCGAAGGCCGCGCTGAATATCGCCGCCTGATCGACCAGGCGGCCGCGTTAGGTGCGCAATACGTCCTGTATGCGCCGTCGAATTCCGCGCTCTCACGGCGCGAAGACAGCGTCGACGACTGGAGCTGGGAGCACGTGCTGTGGCTCGGGCTCGGCCAGAAGATCCGCAAGAACGAGTGGAACCCGCGAACGAGCCCCGTCCCGCCGAGCGTGAAGGAGATGCTCGATTACGCCCGAGG
Source organism: Gemmatimonadaceae bacterium (assembly GCA_036509075.1). Classification (GTDB taxonomy): domain Bacteria; phylum Gemmatimonadota; class Gemmatimonadetes; order Gemmatimonadales; family Gemmatimonadaceae; genus JAJKIV01. The sequence goes on along the minus strand of DATCGG010000465.1, from coordinate 33,614 downwards.
CAAGCGCGTTGGCCTGCTGGCGTACGTGTATCCCGTCCTGCCCTTCTCGCAAAATCCCGAATGGCTCGTTCCCACGCGCAGTGATCCGAAACGACAGGGCGCGAGCCTGGCGAACAGGGCGCTCCAGGACTGGCTCATCGAGGAGCTGGTTGCGTTCCACCGTCGTACCGGCATCGCTGGCTATGCCTTCGACCACACCTTCCTGACGTTCGAGGGCAGCAGTCGTTATGCACAGTGGTCGGGCTGGCGCCGCGTGATGGAGGAGCTGCGCCGCCGTGTCCCCGACATCGTGATCGACGGGCGACAGGCGTATCACCTGTACGGGCCATGGGGCTGGCTCGCCGGCAGCTACCCGCACCCGACATTCCACGACGAGCAGCCCGAGAGCTTCACGCCGTACCCCGACCTTCACTTCGACCGCGTGTCCGCGGACCGCGAGCGCTACACAGCCTATCGGTATCGCAACTACGAGTTTGCGCCGAGCGAGATCGTGCCGGGGTTCATCACGCACCAGACGTCCCGATCCAACGATCAGGACGAGATGCCGTCGATGAAGACCGCGGATCGTGGCGTGGTAATTCTTCCCTACCGAGTGCGCGACTGGGACTACCTCGGCTGGCGATACTCGCTCCTGTCATCGATCGCGGTGGGTGGGTGGAACAACGTCCTCAACATGATACCCGCTCGCGACAGCGCGGAGCGCGCCAACTTCTCACCGAGCGATCGCGCGTGGTTGCGGCGTTGGCTCGAGTGGACCGTCGAGAACAAGGAGTACTTGCGCCACACGCGCACGATCCTGGGCCAGCCGGCGCTCGGAAAGATCGATGGAACGTCGGCAATCGTTGGGAATCGTGGCTTCGTCTTCCTGTTCAATCCCGACGCTCGGCGGTTGACGGCGAACCTCACGCTCGACGAGTCGATCGGCTTTCGTGGCACCGGTCGATTCGTGCTGCGCGAGCTCTACCCGACCGAGGGCGCACGAATCGGAAAAGCTGGAGAGGGTACGTGGCGCGCGGGCGACGCGGTGTCAGTCGAGATCGATGGCGGATCGGCGCGAGTGCTCGAAATCCAGCCCTCGACCCCGGTGACCGCCCCAGTGCTATTCAACGCCCCGGGCCGGGTGGGGCTCGAGAACGGCGTGCTCAGCGTGCGTGACGTGCGCGGAGAGGTTGGCACCACGTTGACGCTCTTCGTGGCTGTGCCACATGGCGCGCGTGTTGTTCGAGCGAGCGTCAACGGTGTCGATGTCGCGCCTACGCGCCAGGGTGATGTCGTGGAACTCAAAGTCGCCTTCGACGGTGCGGAGTTCCAGCGACTCGAGGCGGCGGTCGTTGGCGAGTCGACGTTCACCGGTGGCACAATCCGCGGAGAGCTCGCGATTCCGAAGCGCGTGTTCGACCAGCTCGCCGCGCGGAAGCGGTCGTGGCCAATCCCGTGGACAGCGGAGGATTCGCTGACGACGTGGCTCGTGCCGGACCGGCTACTCCTCTATGCGCAGTTCGCGGAGCCTAACGACAAGTGGGACGTTCGGCTGCGCATTGACGGCCAGCCGGTCGAGATGCGCAAAGCGTATACGGCGGTGCGCGTGGTGCCGTCGACGTTCGTCGGGTTCTACGCGGATGTCTCGCGGCTTGAGCCGGATCGGCCGCATCGGTTCGAGCTCGAGGTTCCTGCGATGCGACCGGGGCAGTTCCGGGGGCTGTTCTTCGAGAACGTGGAACCTGAATACACGAGCGTCGTGAAGGCTCCCCAGTAGGGCCGGTTGGACAACGGCACCACGGACGCTGAAGCCACAGGCGGCGCTGCGCGCCGGCGCTGAGAACGCTGTACAACACGTTCGGTTCGCACAAAGAAAGTTCAGCGTGTTCCGCGGCGGCGCGAAGCCCCGTCTGCGTTCTCAGCGTTCGTGGTTCTCTAGAGGTCGTTGGGAAATTCGAGGTCGCCCGCCCAAATGCTAGTTTGCCACGCCGAACGTGAACACCGTCCGCGAGTGATACGTCTCGCCGGGCCGTAGGACCGTGGATGGGAACTGCGGCTTGTTAGGTGAATCCGGATAATGGTGAGTCTCGAGGCAAAACCCGCCTCGCCGCGGGTACGCGTGGCCGTTCTTTCCCACCACCTTCCCGTCGAGGAAGTTCCCGGTGTAGAACTGTACGCCCGGCTCCGTGGTCGCCACGTCGAGCGTGCGCCCGCTGGTCGGCTCCACCACATGCGCGGCGTGAACGAGCCCGCTACTTCCCGCGGGTCGGTTCAACACGAACGTATGGTCGTAACCGTGGCCGTTCTTCAGTTGCTGGCCCGGCTGATCGATGCGCGCGCCAATCGGCGTCGGCTTGCGGAAGTCGAACGGCGTTCCCGCGACCGACGCCAGCTCGCCCGTCGGGATGAACGTCGAGTCGACTGGGACGTAGCGGTCCGCGTCGATCGTCAACACGTGATCGAGCACCGTTCCCGATCCCTCGCCCGCGAGGTTGAAGTACGAGTGATTCGTCAGGTTGATGGGCGTCGGTTTATCGGCCGTGGCCTGGTACTCGATCGCAAGCTCGTTCCCATCCGTCAGCGTGTAGGTGACCGTCGCGTGCAACGTACCCGGATAGCCCTCCTCACCGTCGGCGCTGGTGTACCGAAACACGAGACGCGCGCCGCTGCTATCGGCACTCGGCTCCGCCTGCCACACGACCCGGTCGAACCCCCTGAGGCCACCGTGTAGCGCGTTAGGTCCGTTGTTCACGGCGAGCTTGTAAGTCGTTCCGTCGAGCGTGAACTCCCCCTTCGCGATTCGGTTCGCGTAGCGGCCGACGATCGCGCCGAAATACGGACTGCTCTTCACGTACCCCGCGAGGTCATCCATGCCGAGGACGATGTCGCCGGGGTTGCCCGTGCGGTCGGGTGTGCGGAGCGAGACGATGATCCCGCCAAAGTCGAGCACCCGCATCTCGATCCCGCGAGCGTTCCTCATGGTGAACGCGTGAACCTGCTCGCCAGTGGGCAGCGTGCCGTAGGCGGCGCGCGTCACTCGGGCGCCTGACGGCGCCACGATTGAATCGAGAGGGCTCACGTCGGGGGCCTTGGCGGAAGGTCGTGTCGTGTCGGAAGCGGTGTCGGATCTCCCGCACGCCGCGAGAGGTCCGAGGGCAAGCAGCAGCGCGCCGATCGCGCGGCGCAGGTGGGGCATGCTCATGGTTTCGGCGCGCCAGTGAGTGTCAACGTTGTTTTCGTGTAGCCGTCGGCGTTCGCTCCAGCGGACGGGAAGATAACCTCCACGGTCCGGAGCATACCTGGTTTCTTCGGTCCGAGCTGTACCGAGGCGCTCGCGGTGGCCGTCGCCTCCAGCGCCGCAGCCATCGCCTCGTCAGGCGCGCGGACCGCGAACGTGTAGTGCTGCCCGCTCAACCCTTCGAGCCCGATCACATAGCGGTACCCCCCCGAACCGGATCCGACGAGCCGCTCACTCAAAACTCGCGGTGCCTGGGAACGTCCGCCGATTGGCGCTGACATGACGGGCGGCAAGATCGCCCATCCGCCGGTGTACTGCACCTCGAAGAAAGACGAATCCGTGATCCGCGCGCCTGTCGTCACGTGAACGTCGCCTGGCGTCGCAGTCGAGGTCACGCCACGTCCGGAGACACGGGCACCTAACGGGAGCGCCGGCGAGAACACGACCTCCAGCGGCGACCGATCCGGGCCACCTCGTCGCACCGCCGCGGTCATCCCGCTGGCCGTCCGGCGCAGCGTGAACGAGATGGTGTTTCGGCCGACAGGCACGTTGTCCACACTCACCGAATCCCACCCGGGCGGGAGGTGCGGCGCAAGCGTCACGCGGCCTCGAGGCACATCGACGTCGATGCCGAGCAGACCACGAAGCAGCGGAGTGAGAACCATGGACGTCGCGAAGAACTGGTGCGGGACCGCCGTGTCGAGCGGCTTGTAGAGGCGCCCCGAGATCACCTCCGGGTTCCGGCCGAGCGACTGATCGAACCCGGTGCGTGCGATCGCCTGGAGCGCGAAGAGGCCAGCTTGCGCATTGTGATACCGATACTGCGCGAGCGACACGAAGCCCGTCACGAACGGCCATACAGCACCGTTGTTGTAATGCAGCGGATCGAACAGTGTGCTGGTCGCGCTCAGGGGTCGTGCGCCCCAGTCAGTCATGATGTCGGACGACGCGAGTCGCGTTCCCATCTCCGCCCCGCGGGTGGAGTCGAACACGGCAAACGACATCGCCGTCGCCGGCCAGGCCGTGAGGTTCGAGTTCACCGACCCGTCCTGCAGCAGCGCAAACGCGTACTGGCCCACGCCAGGGTTCCACAGCTTCGCCTCGAGCGTGCGCATTGCTCGCGACCGGATCTCGAGCGCGCTGTCAGCGAGGGGCCGCCTGCCTAACGCGCTCGCCATGGCCGCGAATCGCTCCAGCGACGCCACCCAGACACCGCCGAGGTAGACATCGGACAGGATGCCGATCTGCAGGTCGCCCACCTCGAGCGCGCCAGCTCCGGCCGCCGGATTGTCCATCAGCCCGTCGCCGTTCGTGTCGGTCTTGCGCGACCAGTCGTACGCGCGCTTCAGGTTCGGCCACAACTCGCGGACGAGCGCCGTGTCGCCGGTCTGCCGCCAGTATTCACCGAACGCGAGCATCCAGAACGGCGTCGTGTCGCCGTGGTAGAACGCATACGGGTAGCCGAACCAGTCGACCCGTTTCGCGCCCTGCGAGATCTCGTGCGTGATCTTCCCGTCCGCCCGCTGGAATTGCGCGAAGAACCTGAAGACGCCGTCGCGCACGAGTGGCGCGAGGCCCGCGCCCGTCATCGCGAACGAGTTGATCGCCGCGTCGCCACCGAAGAACCATCCGAAGCCCGGCCGGTCGCTCGCCGCGCCGGACAGTCCGTAGCCGGCAACGAGCCCGCAGCCGAGGTCGGGGTTGCAGACGAACGACTCGTCGAGGTTCACCTTCGCGTACTCCACGGCTCTGTCGAGCAGCGAATCAGGCGAGTGGAGCGAGAAGGTCGTGCGGCGCAGCGAATCGGCGTGTGCCACACGCCGCTTCCATTCACGCTCGGCCGCACCGGGCGCGATGAGCGCCCGGTACATCGCCAGCGCCGAGTCGCGCGGCATCGCCCCGCCGGCGAGCACGATCGGGATGTACGCCGTGTGCAAGTTCACGTTGTGCCCGGGCGGCTCGCCGAGTCGCGGCGCGGTGTAGCGGTCGGTATCACTGCCGACGCCTAACACGAGCTGCGGCGGGGCGGCGGCGAGCATGTGGGCTGGCACGTCCGACGCCTGCGTCACGGCCGGTGAACCGAAGAATGCGTTGATCGACCGCTTGCCCTCCGAGAAGAGAAACGCGCGCGCGTTCTGCTCCCACACGAGGTACTGTCCGCCCAGCGACGCGGGCCAGGCGAAGTGAATGTCGGGGGCGAAGGTGGCGATGATGTCGAGCGGACGGATCGCGTCGACCTCGAGCAGAACGATCACCGCAGGGAGGTCGAGCGGGACGAAGATGTGCTCACGCACCGTGAACTGCTCGTACGCGTACTCGATGGTGACGCCTTCGGGTCGCTCGATGACGGAGTGCGCGACCGCACGGCCGGAGATCGGCTCGGTGTACTTCGGGACGCGGAACGACAGCTCGAGGTCGTGCATCCACTTGATCGGCCACGACCAGAGCTCGAGCCGGCCATCCTCCGTTCCCATCGCGATCGCGCGACGCCCGACGGCGGCGAGGTACATCCCGGGGCGAGCGGCACCGCGGAGCTCGATCGGCGAGGTGCCGAGCGGGAAGGACGCGATGGTCGTCGCCGTCGTATCGACAGCGTTCGGCGTCCCCGGCGCACGGGGTGGAGGGTTCTGTGCCGCGACAGCCCTGCCCGCGAGGATCCCGCCAGCCACCGCAAGCGCGATGTGACCAGCTCGTGGGCTCCGATGCCATGGCAACCGAGGGTGAAATCGCGTCATGGCCGCGAGTATGCCGCCGACCTGAAGCCAGGGGAAGACCGCCCCACGTGTCACAAACCGGGCGAGCTAACGGTTCCTTGGTCAGCGGCTCGGTGTGGCCGACACGAGAGAACCAGAACGGAGGTAACCATGATGACGCAAACGAGATGCGCGGCGCTCCCAACGACGATCGCAGCCCTCGCGCTCCTGGCGGGCGCGTGCGGCGAACCCGGCCCGACGAGCCCAGCCGCCGCGCCGCCTAACGAGGTGAACGCCACGCAGGCGACCCTGCCGACCTTCCCCGGCGCTGGCCAGTTCGTCTCCGTCATCGACAATCCCTACTATCCGCTCATCCCCGGCACCACGTTCGAGTACCGGACCGAGACCGCCGACGGCGTGGAGACGAACACCGTCGAAGTCACGAGCCAGGCGAAGACGATCCTCGGCGTGGCAGTCACGGTCGTGCACGATCAGGTGTTCCTCGAGGGAGACCTGACCGAAGACACGTTCGACTGGTACGCGCAGGACACCGAGGGCAACGTCTGGTACCTCGGCGAACAGTCGTGCGAGATCGAGAACGGACAGTGCGTATCGACCGGGGGATCGTGGGAGGCGGGCGTGAATGGAGCACTGCCTGGCATCATCATGTGGGCCGATCCTGCCGCCCATAAAGGGAGCACGTACCAGCAGGAGTTCCTCGCCGGCACGGCGGAAGACGTCGCGAAGATCATCGGGCTCAACGCGAAGGTCGACACGCCTTACGGTTCGTTCACCGGGTGCCTCGAGACCGTGGACTGGTCGCCGCTCGAGAACGCGTCTCGCGAGCACAAGTTCTACTGTCCGGGCACAGGGCTGGTGCTGGAAATGGCGCCGAGCGCTGGGCACGAGCGGTCGGAACTGGTGGCGATCGTGAGGCCTTCGCCCTGATGGCGTGACTACTATTGTGGGTAGCCCCGCCACCACGTGCGGGGCACAACCCACGGGTCCGTATGCCATCGATTCGCCCGACGATCCTCGCGCTGGCGTGTGCGGTAACGCTGCCGGGCGTGGCGCACTCGCAGGAAGCCGACGTCATCGTTCGCAACGCCCGCATCTGGACCGGCGACACGCTCGAACCGCGCGCACAAGCGGTCGCGATTCGTGGCGAGCGCCTCATTGTCGTCGGCACGAACGCCCAGGCCGACGCGCACCGCACGGCGCGAACGCGTGTGATCGACGCGGGCGGTCGTTTCCTGACGCCCGGCTTCATCGACGACCACACGCACTTCAACCAGGCGGGCGCGCTGCTCATTGGCGCGAACCTGCTCGATGTCAGTACCGCGGCGCCGCTGGCGCAACGCGTGAAAGCTGCCGTCGCACGCATGAGCCCTGGCGCATGGCTCACGGGCGGTGACTGGGGTGCCTACGAGGACGCCCCGCAGAACAGCACGGGGGCACCATCGGCGCAACCTCGTCAGGCGCGGTTCTCACCGGACCGCTCGATCATCGACTCCGTGAGCGGGACGACGCCGATCCTGCTCAATCGGTGGGACCGCAGTGCCTGGCTGGCGAACGGCATCGCGCTCGAGCGCGCGGGCCTCGCGTGTTCGCGTCCGGTCCCGGGACTGGAGTGCGCCAACGGTCAGGCGACGGGACGCGTCGCCGATTCGGCGCTCGCGCGCGTTCGCGCCGCGATCGCACCCAAGACGTTCGACCAGCGGCTTCGCGAGGCACGCGCGGCCGAGCGTCACCTCGCCGAGCTTGGCGTCACCACGATCCACGACATCACGCCGCCGTTTCAGCTTCCGGTATACACGGAGCTAAAGCGTCGCGGTGAGCTCGACGTGCGTGTGTTCGCGCGCCCGACGCTCGACAAGTGGAGCCGCCTAACGTATGCCGGGATCGCGCCAGGGTTCGGCGACGACTGGATCCGCATTCGCGCGCTCAAGGGGTTCGTCGACGGCATCCAGGGGAATTCCACCGCGCGGTTCTACGAGCCGCAGCTGCATTCGGGCAAGCGCGGCGAATGGCGTGACAGCACGAACACCGCGGCGACCGACGGGCCCGGCTCCGGCATGGAGCCCGCCGGCAACATGGAGCGTCTACTGTTCGGCCTCGACTCCGCGGGCTGGTGGGCGACGGTACACGCGATCGGCGACCAGGCGATCGACACTGTCCTCACCATCATGGAGAAGGTGATGACGACCAACGGCCCGAAGGAGCGGCGCTGGCGCATCATCCACTCGCAGGTGATCCGTAACGCCGAGGTCGCACAGCGCTACAAGCGCCTCGGCATCATCGCCGAGGTTCAGCCATACCACGCAATCGACGACATGCGGTGGATGGAGCAGCGCATTGGCGATCGCGCGAAGTGGGCGTATGCGTTCAAGACCTTTCACGATGCCGGCGTGCCGCTACTCTTCGGATCCGACTGGCCGGGCACGAACGCGAGCTGGTACACGGCGAACCCGATGACGATTCTCTACGCGGCGATCACGCGACAGACGCTCGACGGCAAGCCCGAGGGCGGATGGCATCCTGAGCAGCGGCTTGATCTCGAGACGAGCCTGCGAAGTTACACGATCAACAACGCGTGGGCGGAGGGCGAGGAAGCGAGCAAGGGCTCACTTACTGCAGGCAAGCTTGCGGATCTCGTCATCATCGATCGAGATCTGTTCGCGATCCCGCCGGCGCAGATCAAGGATGCCAAAGTGCTGCTCACGATGGTGGGCGGGCGGGTCACATACGCGGCGGCACCATTCAAGAACTAACTGTCATCCCGAGCGAGGCGAGGGATCGCGATCCGATCGAGAGAGGGCCCTCTATCAGGACGCGCGCGATCCCTCGCTGTCGGCTCGGGATGACCACCACCAGACGGAGATACCAATGGCCAACGGAAATGCCCCGGTTCTGACGTCCGACGCCCTGCTCAATCACTGGCAAGGCCACCGCCGCCTCACGCGGCGCATGATCGAGGCGTTCCCTGACGACAAGCTCTTCACCTACTCGCTGGGCGGGATGCGCACGTTCGGCGAGTTGGCCTTGGAGATGCTCACGATGGGCGTGCCCATGGTTCGCGGCACGATCACGGGCGAGTGGGAGCAGAACGGGTCACGCGAGGCACGGCCGCGCGCGGAGGTGCTGCGCCTGTGGGACGAGGCTACGAAGCAGATCAATGAGCTGTGGCCGCAGATTCCAGCCGAGCGATTCCACGAGACGATCAAGGCCTTCGGCGCGTACGAGGGGAAGACGTACGATCTCCTGATGTACGTCGTGGATAACGAGATTCATCATCGGGGGCAGGGGTACGTCTACCTTCGGACGTTAGGCATCGAACCACCGCCATTCTACGAACGGTAGACTTATCAAAGACGGCAGACGGCAGACAACCGAAGACGGTAGACGGCAGTGGGCAGATAGCAGAGGGCAGACGGGAGCCCAGTCCCTCTGCCCTCTGCGACCTGCCGTCTCGAGTCTGCCGTCTTCAGTTGTCTGCCGTCTGCCGTCTCATTCGCGGCTCCCGCGAGACATCATCAAAACACGATGAGTGGAAAATCCGGCGGCAGGCCGAGGTAGATCTGGCCAACCGTCTCGAGCTTGCCCTCCGACACGAACCCATGGTGGCGGAGCGTGTGCGCATCCCGGAAGAACCGGTCCAGCGTACTTCTCGAGTATATGCCGGTCGTTCCCGCCAGCCGATGAATGATGTCGACCGCCCCGACCGCCCCCTTCGATGCCTGAATGGCCGCAAGAAGAAGGTCCGCCCGCTGCTCGAGTGTGTTAGGCAGTCCCGCAACCGCGCGAGCCCACGCGTCGGTCATCGCCTCATAGAAGAACGCCCGCCCCGCCCGTAGCATCCCCTCTGCCTCGGCGAGCGCGGCCTGCACGGCGCCACGGTCGCGAAGGGTTTTCATCGAGCCGAACGGCGTTTTTCGCGCAGCCAGCTCACGGAACTCCGTGATCGCATTCCGCGCGGTCGCCAGCAGTACGCCTCCCGTGAACAGTGCGATGATGCCGACGGCCGGAAAACGATAGAGCGGGCCCTGGAAGTGACGGCCGAGCGGCAAGCCTGGATCGAGAACGAAGGTGCGGCGCGTGGGCACGAGCACATTCGCGAACACAGCATCGTTGCTGTCGGTCCCGCGCATACCCAGCGTGTACCACGTGTCCAGGATCTCGACTTCAGCCGTCGGCACGATGACCGCGATCATCGCCGGGCCGGCTTCGGTCATGCGTGGCTTGTCGCCATCCATGATGAAGGCGCTGAACAGGATCCACTCGCTGTCGTGAACGCCGCTCGCGAGCGGGGCGCGGCCCGTGACACGATACCCGCCCGGGACTTCGGTCGCCTGCTGGGGCGGGTGGAACGCCGCCGCCATCATCCGGCTTGGATCGGACCCATAGAACTCTTCAGCGCCGTCGTCCGACAGCCGGCTCGCCCACCAGACGTTGACGTTAGGCGCCTGGAGTGCCCAGGCGGCTGCGCTGTCGATGCTGGCTACGTCCTCGACGATACTGGCGCACGACACGGGGTCCAGCTCGAGCCCGCCGAGCGATGTCGGCGCCAGCATGCGTTGGAATCCGCCGGCGATCAGGGCCTCGTGAACCGGTTTCGCGAGGCGCCGCTCTCGCTCGGCCGCGCCGGCATGCTCACGAATGAGCGGCGCGAGGTCCTGAACCCTCTCGAAAAGTTGGGCTTCCGCTCCTCGACGTGCGTCATCGGCCACGCTGGCCGTACTCGCCGGCGTCCGGTAGGTCGCACCCATTCTGCACCTCCTCGGGACCAAGTCGGCTCGGCGGCGCAGGCAGCTTCGGCATCGCGACGGCCCTGTCCGATGAGCGCTCGCGAGAGATCCCGGTTGGGCGAAAGTACGGAGGGAGGACCCGAACGTCTACCCATCTACGCGTAAGGCAACGACCGGATCGATCCGTGTGCTTGACCGCGCCGGGATGAGAGTCGCGATCAACGCCACTGCGAGCAGGAAGAGCGCGACGGCGACGAGACTGACGGCATCCGCGGGGCTCACCTCGAACAACATGGCCGCTAGTAATCGGTTCGCTGCCAGCGCCCCCGCCAAGCCCGCCGCGGCACCCGCAAGTGCGATGGTGAGGCCGCGACCCACGACGAGATCGCGGATATCCCGCGCCGTCGCGCCGAGCGCCATGCGAACGCCGAGCTCGCGCGTGCGCTGCCTAACCATGGTCGCCATGACGCCGAACAGCCCGATCGCAGCGAGCACGGTCGCCGCCGCGGCGAACACCGCCAAAAGCAGCGCGTTGAGTCTCGGTTGCGCGAGTGGCGCGTCGAGATAGCTCTCGAACGTTGAGCCGTTCGCGAGGATGACACCAGGCGCGACCTCGGCGAGCACTCGGCGCACTGTCGGCACCAAGGCCGCCGGTGACCCGGTGGCACGCACGAGCAGATTCGTCGGCGCAAACGGGAAGACCGATTGCGCGAGCGGGTAGTAGATCGCTCGACGCGGCTCGCGGAGATCTCGATAGCGCGAGTCGGGTGCGACACCCACGACGGTCGTCGTGTCGCCCGCCCCGAGCATCCGCTTACCGATCGGGTCCTGGCCGGGCCAGTAGTATTCCGCAGCCGACTCGCTCAGGATCACCACCTTGGGTTGGTCGGGGCCATCCGCGGGCGAGAATGCGCGCCCGCGCAGCATCGGCACGCCTAACGTCGAGAAGTGGCGGACGTCGACGACGTCCATAGCCAGCACCGGATCCGTCGCGATCTGTTCCGCCGTCTGGCCCTCGGCCGTCGGGCGACCTTCCCATCCCTGTACGAACGGAATGGAAACCGACGTGGAGACCCCTTCGATTCCCGGCACAGCGCTCAAGCGCTCCATCACCGTTCCGAGCACGCGCGCCTGTTTTTTCGCATCGTCGTAGCGGTACGGATCGAACGCCAACTTCGCCACGAGCAGGCGGGGCGCTTCCAACCCCAGGTTTACGCGCTCGAGCGCAACCAGGCTTCGTGTGATGACCGCGGCGGCCGCGAGGACGACCAGCGCGATCGCCAACTGGCCAGCGGCAAGCAGCTCGGTCGTGAGCCGCGATCTCCGGCCGACGCTGTAGCGAACTCCAGCGCCTAACGTCTGAAGCAGTTCCCCACGCGACGTTACGACGGCCGGTACGACCGCGAACAGAAGCGTCGCGCTCAGCGTGATGGCGAAGGCAGCGAGCAGCGCTGACCCGTCCACGTGGATCTCGCTCGCCCGCGGAAAGCCCACGGGCGCTGACGCCACGAAAACTCGAATCGCGCTTGCGCACACAGCGGCGCCAAGGACCCCGCCGGCCACCGCAAGCAGAGCGTTCTCGGTGAGAAGCTGGGCAATCAGTTGCGCGCGTGACGCTCCGAGCGCCGACCGCACAGCGACCTCGCGCGCGCGACCGATACCTCGCACGAGAAGCAGGTTCGCGACGTTCGCGCAGGCGAGCAGGAGCAACAAACCGGCCGCGGCACCAAACGCGATGAGCGCCGGACGCGTTTCGCCGATGGACACCTCGGGCAGCGTGTGGACCATGCCCAGCACGTTGCGAAGGAACGCGACCGGAGACCGACCGAAGTACGCCGTGAGGTCCGCGCGCGCTGCTTCGGGCGTGGCGCCGGGAGTCAGTCGGCCGATGATGTCGAACGACCGTAGCTTGAGCGCATCCGGCGGGTACTGCGGAAACACGGAGACCCAGAAGTCCGTGCCGCGCGGGTAATCGAATCCTTCGGCCATGACGCCGACGATCGTGTAGGTCTTGGCCGTTTCGTGCACACTGAAGCGTCGCCCCAGGACCCGCGGGTCGCCGCCGAACTGGCGTTGCCACGCAGCGTAGCTCAGCACCGCGACGGGCTCCGCGCCGAACTGATCGTCGGTGGCGGCAAGCGTCCTGCCTAACGCCGTCGCGGCACCGACGACGCCGAAGAAGTCGCCGCCGGTGACCGTCTGGTTGAGATTGAAGGTTCGGTCGCCGTCGCGGGCTGCGATCTCGCTCGCACCCTCGTAGCCGAAGAAGGCGCCGCGCTCAAGCGAGCGACTGTCGCGGATGAACGCGCGCGCATCGTCGAGCTCGAGCGGGAAGTTCCTGAATCGCTTGTCGCGCGTCTCCCCCCACAGGAGCACGATACGATCCTGGTCACGAACCGGCAGGCGCCTCAGGAGCAACGCGTTCGCGATCGTGAACACGGCCGTCGAGAGGCCGATCCCGAGCGCGAGTGTGAGGATCGCTGCGGCCGCAAACCCCGGCGTGCGGCGGAGGCCGCGGAATCCCATGCGGACGTTTCGGATGAGTCTGTCCATATCACGTTTTGTCATCCCGAGCCGTCAGGCGAGGGATGACCCCTAAGTCGTAGCTCTCACCTTGACTTCGAGCTCCTGCACACGACCCAACAACTTCGGATCGCCGAGACGCTCGGACCACGTCGCAAACGCCGGCGTCGCACCGGTCCAGCGAAGCTGATCCACATCGCGGAACAGCGGCGCGTCGGTGCGCAGCGTCGCCAACGTCTTGAACAGCAGGGCTGCCTCCCTATTCTGACCGAGGACATCTGACGGAAAGTCCTCGATCCGACCGTACCGATTCACCAGCGTCGCTGCCGTTTTCGTTCCAATCCCGGCGATGCCCGGGTATCCATCCGCGGTGTCACCAACCAGCGCGAGGTAATCCGGAATGTGCACGGGATCCACCCCGTATTTCGCCCGGATCGCCGCCGCGTTCCGCACCTGCCCACTGCGACGATCCACCTGAACGATTCGGTCGCCCACGACACATTGCGCGAGATCCTTGTCCGGCGTCCAGATGCTCACCTTCTCGACGCGCGGGTCGAGCGCGGCGAGGTGGGCTGCCGAGGCGAGCCCGTCATCCGCCTCGAGCTCCACCATTGGCCACACGGCGACGCCCATCGCGGCGAGCGCTTCTTCGAGCGGATGGAACTGCGCGAAGAGCGCGGGCTCGATGCCCTCGCCCGTTTTGTACGCCGCGTACAGCTCGTTACGGAACGACTCGATGATGTGATCCGTCGCGACACCGATATGTGTCGCTCCGGTTTCGACCATCTGCAGGACCGTGCGCAGCATGTTCAACACCGCGCCGAGCGGCGGATCTTCTGGCAGCTTCGCCCGGCGAAGACCGTAGAAATGACGGAACAGCTCGTAGGTCCCATCGAGTAGATGGACGATCATTCACCCTCGCGCGAGAACTTCCTTGACGTGCTGCTCGAGACCCGGAAACGCATCGACACGAGCGCCAAGCGCGATCAACTCACGAACGATGACCTGATAATCGACCCCCGGCACCGCGGCGTTGCGCATGTACCACAATGTGCCACTGAGGACCGTGCCGCCGTAACTGTTCAGGGCCTCCAGTGAGGCACCGTACTCGAGGAGGAGGCGCGCGATGTCCATGTGGCCGTGCGCCACCGCGAAATGGAGAGCGGTCGCGTCGTCGTCCTTGCCACCGGGATCGACGCCCTTCCGGAGCATGAGCTCGACGACCTCCCGGCGCCCCCATGTTGCCGCCCAGGTGAGCGCGTATCCGAGATGGACCCTCGGATCACGCGGAAGTCGTGGCCAGCGCACCTGCGCCAGCGGAACGTCGGGCCTGAGCTCGCCCCGGTCGGTGATGAACGCGTCCACCAGATCCGCCATGCCTAACGCCGCAGCCGTGATCACGTTGTCCACCCGCGCCCCGCGCTTCGCCAGCGCCTCGGCCGCGAGCGGGTAGTGGAACCGGAAGGCCGTCATGAGCGGCGACCCGTTGTTCTCGACGCCGTTCACGGCAGCGCCGTAATCGACGAGGATGTCCACCAGTGCGACCTGGACCCCGGCGGCGTGCGGATGAACGCTCGAGACCAGCATGTCCATCGTCGTCGCGTCACCTCCGTACATGTGCGCGAGCGCGTCGGGCTCGGCGCCGACATCGAGCAGAAGGCGTGCGACCTCGACCGCATTCTTCGGCGTTTTCTGGCGCCAGCCCTCGTGACCGTTCGCCGCGATGTAGTGCAGCAGCGTTGCCGCGTGATCACGGGCCGAGCGTGCCCTAACGAGGTTCGGGTTTGCCTCGAGCATGAGGCGGAGCGTCGCTGCCTCACCAGCGACGACCGCGTCCGCCGCGGACTCGAACTCGGCATCGGGCGAATCCGCTCGCGCAAGCGCCTCGATGTGCGCGGCGAATTTGGGCCAGCTGACGAAGTCGTGAAGTCGGGCGATGAAGAGCTGCGCGTCGGCGAGCGAACAGGCGGCGGTCGTGTCGTTGGAGAGCAGGCCGCTCTCGCGCGCGTCACGCTCGATCTGGTCGACCTCGCGGTCGATCTGCTTTCGATACAGCCGTCGGATGCGCTCCGCGGTCTTGGCGGGCGCGTCCGCCGTTGCGCTGTCCGTCAACGCTGCGAGCGACTCGAGCCATTGTCTGGCCCATGCGCGAACGGCGGCGCCATCGTCGGAGTTGCACGCCTTGAGGAGACCTTTCGCCCGGTTGTGGTACTGCTCGAGGTTCGCTCTGGGCGGGAGCGGGATGGCGTCGGTGCCGCGCGGTTGCATACGAATCTCCTTTCGCGAGATCGCCCGGAGTCCGCACGCAATCGGGCAGGAAAGAAGGTTCGTACCTTCGGACTGAATGCTGACGGGTGGGCATGGCCCTTTCCGCGGACTGGTGGCGCCCCTGGCGCTCTACCTGAGCTTACCGAGTGCCATGCGCTGCGGCAACCGATGACGGCGATGTTGACTCGACGCCGAAGCTCGGTACATCGTCGTCAACATGCCGAGATTCCGGATCGGAGTCCTGCTCGCCACTGCTGCGCTGTCCTGCTCGCACGGCACCCGTCCGGCCCCACAGCCAGCGCCGCCGGGCCCGCGGATCATCGGGTACCTCGCCTCGTGGGGTGTCCGGCCCAAGGGTATCCGGATCGCCGACCTGCCCGGCGACCAGCTCACGCACATCATCTACGCCTTCGCGCGGATCACCGAGGATGGTCGTTTCGCGTTAGGCGACCCGTGCATCGACGTCGGCCAGTGCGGCGCGGCGCCGGGCGCTCCCCTTCCCTCCACCGACCGCGGCACCTTCGCCGAGCTGCGCAGGCTCAAGGAGCGCTACCCGAATCTCCAGCTTCTGATCGCCGTGGGGGGATGGACGGGGTCCGATCGGTTCTCCGACGTCGCGCTCACACCGGAATCTCGCCGCACGTTTGCGCAATCGGCGGTGGATGTCGCCATTCGGCGCTCGCCGGGACTGTTCGACGGCATCGACGTCGACTGGGAGTACCCGGTCGGTGGCGGGCTGCCGAGCAACGCGGCCCGCCCCGTGGATTACGAGAACTGCACCCTCCTCTTGCTCGATCTGCGTCGCGAGCTCGACGCGCAAGGCGAGCGCGATGGGCGGCGGTATCTCCTGTCCATCGCCACGATCGCAGGGCCGTCGGCGCCGAGGCATTTCGATCTCGCGACAGTGGCCGGCATCGTGGACTGGTTCAACGTCATGACGTATGACTTCCACTCGGGTTCCAAGATCGCGCACTTCAACGCGCCGCTCTACACGGCGTCGGGCGACCCCACGCCGTCCTACACGGTGGATTCGACGGTGCAGCGCTACATCGCGGCACGCGTGCCGCGCGCGAAGATCGTCGTCGGGGTCCCGTTTTATGGCCGAGTGTATGGCGGCGTGGGTCCGGCGAACGACGGCCTGTTCCAGCCAGCGCCAGGGCCGGTGCCTGACGAGTGGCGGAGCGGCACCGACTACCGGTCGATCGTTAGGCGTGACCCCGAATCCCTCGGGTTCCGTCGCGTGATGCATCCCGAAGCGCGCGTGCCGTTTCTGTTCAACGCGATGACGGGGACATGGATCACGTACGACGACACGGAGTCCGTCGCTGAGAAGGCCGCGTACGTCCGGTCGCACGGGCTGGGCGGTGTCATGGCGTGGGAGATCGGCGGCGATGACGGGACGCTGGTTGCAGCCATTCACAAAGGGCTGGCCGTCGGCCGGCAGCGACCGTAGCACCGGGTTCTCGCCCTGCAGGCGCCAGGGGACGTGCATCACAAGGCTCCCGTGCTCCACCGCACACCCTAACGAGTGATCGTCCGACCGCGCGATCGCGTTCCTGGGGTGCCGGAGCAGCGACGTGTGGCGCGTGCGACGCAACTCGCACAGGCGTGCCAGCCGAAATCCAGCCGTCGAACGCTCGCTGGTAAGGGCAATCCGGGCAGAGCGACGGGACAGAACGCGCCGGCACGGCGCATGGTCGGTCAGTCTGACCTCACCGCAGTCAGGGGGTTGTTGTCGACACCAGGGCCCCGAACCTGCCTCTACCGTGGCCGTGCGGCACGGTGCCGTCGGATCAAGAAGGTTAAAAACCCAACCACCTCGAACATGTCCTACCTGTCCAAGCTGTCCGCCCGCCTTGCCATGCGGCCTCCGTACACTGTCCTGGCGAGTGTCGCTGCGGCGGCATTCCTCCTGGCTGGCTGCTCGGACCAGTCAGTGACCGAACCGGTCCCTTCCGCATCCGAGAACCCGGCAATCCTCACAGCGACTCAGGAGACGCTCCTCGCGCAGGGACTTCTGCGCACCGTACCGCTCTCGGCCCCTGTGGTTGTCGTGAAAACGCTCTCGAGCGGTGGCGGCGGCATCACCGTTCCGGGAACGGACTTCCAGCTCCAGGTCCCGAACGGCGCGTTTGCCGGCAAGTCGCTGACGTTCACGATCACCGCGCTAGCGGGGAACGTGGTCGCTTACGACTTCCAGCCACACGGCTACAAGTTCCTCAAGCCGCTCAGGTTCGTACAGCAGCTCGGTCATACGAACTGGAAGGACCTGAAGCTTCCCGCTGGCTTCCAGCCAGACTGGAACGGCGCGTACTTCGCGGACCAGAGCCAGATCGACCTCCTGACCGGTACCGCGGTCGTCAACGAGCTCTTGCCCGCCAATGTCAACGTCTCCGGCGCGACGCTCACGTTCCCGATCCCGCACTTTTCGGGATACATGGTTTCCTCGGGTCGCCGCTGAGGCGGCTCGGCCCCGACGAAGCTGCGGCCGGCGCGCGTGTCGCGCGCCGGCCATGCTGATTGCTGGGAACTCCGGCGGGGCGAGCACGCCCTCGTTAGGCAAGCGGCATTCCAACGCCGAGCTTTTGCGCCCCGAGCTATTGCACTGAGCTTTGCTCGCCGCGATGGCCACGCTCGAGGAGCGCCGTGCACTGCTCCGCCACCTTGCCATTGCGCAAACGCACCGCCGTCGGCGCAACGCGCGCCGCTGCCTCGGCGACCTCGGCGGCGGCATATCGGGAGAGCTCCAAACCGCACTCGGCAACGAGCCACGCTGCGGCGAACGGATCGAATTGATGCGCACGCTCGACCGACGTCGAGAACCGCGCCGCGGCGGTGGACACGTCACCAGCTGTGAGCGACGTTCGCACTGCCAAAGCTTCGACAAGCTCGCGGCCCTGAAACCACCAGTCGCCGCGGGTAGTCAGCGGCAGACTGGATGCGGCCAGCAAACGCACTGCCTCCGAGACGTCGCCGAGCGCTAGTGATGACAGGCCGGCTCCGGCTCGCGCGCCGATCTCGACATCCTCCGCCCCCACCTGGACCGCGAGCGCGATCGATGCGTTGAACAGCGACAACGCGGCTTGCGGCCGCTGCGACTCGAGCTCCAGGCGGGCCTGGTTGTATTGCGCGGCGAGGCAGTGGACTTCGTTCTTCACTGTGGTGAACAACGCAAATGCCTCGGTGAAGCACGTCGCTGCCGGCGCGCATTCGCCGCGCTGCGAGTGTAACACGCCGAGATTGAGCGTCGCGAGACCGCAAAGGTCGGGCGCGGAGGCGCTCCTGCCTAACGCGATGGCGGCGTGATAACTTTCTTCAGCTGCACCCCGATCGCCCGCGCGAGAATAGGCGATGCCGATGTTGATACGGCAGCGGACCTGCCCGTACCGGTCGTCGAGACGCACGTAGATCTCGAGCGCTCTGTGGTATTCCGAGAGAGCCTGCGCGGAACCGGATTCGAGAAGGGCCGAGCCCAGACGCAGCAGCGCGTCGGCATGCAGTCGCTCATCGCCCAGGTCGCGCGCGACGGCAACGCTCTCGCTGGCGAGCTGCTGCGCGACCGCGGAGTCACCGAGCCGACCACGAGCAACCGCGAGCATGTTGAGCAGGTGCACCCGCTCGGCCGCGTTACCGGCGCGCTCAGCGCGCTCCAGGAGGTCGGAGCACGTGCGGATCGTGTCGCGCGGTGGCGTGCCCTGCAGGGCGCGCAGGCGAGCGTGCAGCCGCTCGATCGCCAATCGCTCGTGCGCGCTGACCACACTGTCATCATTGCCGAGGATCTCCACGCAGTGCGCCTCGGCGTCAGCGTAGCGGCCCATCGTTTCGGCGAGGTGGGCGGCGAGCGTGTGAGCCTCGAGCCGCTGAGCCGGCGCAGCGGCGCACCGAAGGGCCAGCTCGATGAACGAGCGAGCCTCCTCCCCGGCGTACAGTTCCTTTGCGCGGCGGGCGCCGAGTGTCGCGTAGCGGAACGCGTCTGCCGCGCAATCGGCGGCGGCGTAATGCGCGGCGATCTCAGCGTGGGCGTCCGGGTTTCGACGCGTGAGCGCCTGTGCGATGCGTTCGTGCGTGCGGCGTAGCCGGCGCGGATTCAGCGCGGCTCGGGCCGCATCGGCCAACAGGCCGTGTGTGAACGCGTAGCAGTCGTTGGACGGGCCGACCGCGCTCGCGATCACGTGTGCGGCGACCCCTTCGTCGATCGCGTCGAGAAGATCGTCCTCGGAGCAGCCTGCCGCCTCGAGCGCTATGTCCACCTCGAAGGTGCGGCCGAGCACCGCCGTTGCGCCAAGGATCTGACGCGCCCTGGGTGAGAGACGCTCGAGACGGCGCGCAAGCAGGTCGCGCGCACCGGCCGGCAGTCGAAACTCCGCGACCGGCCGCCACTCCCAGCGCGTCCCGGCGTACCACACCGCTCCATCGTCGGCGAGCGACCTCAGGACGTGCATGATCAGGAGCGGGTTGCCCTCGGCGTACCGATCCACGAATTCGGGCAACTCGTTGCTCAGGTCGCCTTGGTGGAAGACGGCCTCCATCCATCGCCGGAGGTCGGGCATCGAGAGGCGTGCAACGCGCAGCTCATGGAACCGGTCGTCCCGCGACAGGCGACGCAACCGCGCGCCGACGTTGGCGATGTCCTCGGTTCGAATCGTTAGGCAGAGGAGAATCCGTTCCTGGCCGAGGTGCGCCAGGAGATGTTCGAGCACGTCCCACGTCGCCGAGTCGGCCCATTGCATGTCGTCGAGGAGGACGACGAGCGGTCGGGCGGCGGCCGCCATGGTGAGGAATTGAGTGATCTCGTCGAAGATCGCGTACTTGCCGAGCGCCGATTCCGTGTCGGTGTCGCGTCGCCCGAGCGCCGGGACGATGCGCGACAGCTCGCGCCAGTCGCGATCCGGTGCAATCCCGAGTGCATGGATGGACTGAATCACGTCGGCCCACGCCCCGTACGGCGGCTTCACGTCCGCCTCGAAGCAGCGGCCCAGGACGAGCAAGCCGGAGCGCAGGCGGGCGTCGGGCTCGAGCTCCCGGACGAGCGCGGTCTTGCCAATGCCGGCCTCACCGATCACGGCAACGACGCGCGGGTCGGCGCGCGTCGCGGCGTCCAGATGCCTAACGAGTGACCGGAGCTCCTCGGTTCGACCGACGAACCGCTCGAGGCGTAGATCCGGCGTCGCTGCCGGTGCGGAATCGCTCGCCACACCGACCCTGTTTCGGCCGGCCGCTTTTGCGTCGTACAGGGCGCGATCGGCCGCCGCGAAGAGCGTTTCCACCGCCTCTCCGTGGTTCGGCGCGGTCGCGACCCCGATGGAGACCGTGACCGAGATCCCGCCGGCGCCCTCTCGCACCGGCACCTGACAGCGCTCGACGGCGCGACGCAGGCGCTCCGCGGTTTCGGCCGCGACCGCGCACGACGTCTGCGGGAGGAGAATCACGAACTCGTCGCCCGCATACCGTGCCAGGAGGTCATTGGTCCGAAGGGACGCCTTCAGCGTCGTCGCCACCGAACGCATGACATCATCACCCTGCAGGTGCCCGAACGTGTCATTGACCAACTTGAAGCGGTCCACGTCCAGGACGAGCAGTGACACGTCGGCGTTCGAGCCGTATCGCGTGGCGAGCGCGGATTCAGCGCGATGGAAAAACGCTCGCCGTAGGGGCAGGCCGGTCAGCTCGTCGGGCGCGCCGCCCGGCGGCTGCGGCGCAGGCTGAGGCGCAATAACCCGCGGCGTGAGGAGCCGTGCAAGCGCCGGGTCATCGCTATCCTGTACCAACTCATCGAAGGCGCGAAAAAGGGCCGGGTCGAACTGGCGGCCCACATCGCGCCGCATGATCGTCATCGCGTCTTCATGAGCCAATGCCTTCTTGTAGCTCCGCTCCGACGTGAGCGCGTCGTATACGTCGGCGATGGCGAGAATCCGCGCCGTGAACGCGATCTGCTCTCCGCTCAGCCCGTTCGGGTAACCCGAACCGTCCCAGCACTCGTGATGCTGCTCGATGATCGGCCGGATATCCCAGGGAAACACGATCTCCGAGACCATCTCCACGCCCGCCGTCGGGTGACGGCGCATGAGCGCCCATTCGTCTTCCGTGAGGCGCCCCGGCTTGTTCAGCACCTCTTCGGGAATTACCAGCTTGCCGACGTCGTGGAGCAGCGCGCCAATGCGAAACCAGAAGAGCGTCTGCTTGTCCATCCCGGTGCGCATGGCGAGGGCGCACGCGAGATCGGCCACGCGCACGCAGTGACCCTGCGTATACCGGTCCTTCGACTCGATCGATTCACCCCATCGCCGGACGACCTCCAGGAACTCGCCTTCGAGAGACGTCATTCGGCTCGCGATGTCGGCGAGATCGCGACGCGCGCGGAGCTGCGAGAACAGCGCGTGTGAGCGATTCAGGCACTGGAGCGTCTCGCGGTTTCGTCCGAGCTCACGGTACACCAACGCCAGCTCCCGGGCCGTTTGAGCGCGAAGCAACGTCTCCTGTCGCTCGACTGCAATCTGTTCCGCCGCGAGAAACCGTTGCTCGGCGTCGGTGAGGCGGCCGGTCTCACGCGCGACGATGCCGTAGAGGCGATGGATCTCCCCTAACGCACTGTCATCCTCGGTCCGTCGCGTCAGATCGATCGCGCGGTCGCATTCGTCCCGCGCTTCGTCGTAGAGCGACTGCGCGACGTACAGCTCCGCGACGTTGACGTGCAACAGGATCTGCGAGGGCAGATCGCCGATGGCGCCACTGATCTGGAGTGCTTCCGAATACGCGCGGTGCGCGTCTGCCCACCGGGCCGTGTCGGTGTGAAGCTTTCCCAGGTTGTTGAGCGCGACACAGACATCGTTTGCGAGGCCGAGTGAGCGGTAGCTGGCGAGGCTCGCCTCGTAGTAGCGCAGCGCGACATCGAGATCGCCTCGGATGTTCGCGATGACGCCGAGGTTCTGGCCTATCATCGCTGCGAGGCGCGCGTCGCCGGCCCGCAGCGCGCTGGCCCGCGCTTCGTTGTACTCTCGCTCGGCCGCGTCGAGGTCGCCGAGCTGCCATCGGACAATCGCACGCAGGTTCGTGGCATGGCCGATGGCGCCGTGGTTTGCCGCGAGCTCGGCCACCGCCAGGGCAACCTCGATACAATCGAGCGCCGCCTCGTGGTTCGCGTCGACCCGGTACGTGCTGCCGATCCATCGGAACAACGACGTCGCGAGCGCGGCGTCGGGCGGATCGATCCGCGAGTGAAGCGCCTTCTCGTACAGCACCCTCGCTTCGTCTCGACGCCCTGCTCGCTCCGCGGCCTTGGCTTGTTCCACCAGCGCTGCTGTTGGCTCGTCGCCGTCGCCGGTCACCAGCGAAAGCCGCGTGCGCGGCGGAAGGCCCGGTTTGGGCGCAGAGCCTGGGCGCGTCACGGCCTCGTTCAGGGTGGAGGGGGGGTCCAACGGCGTCAAGATCAAGACGACCCATTGCATACAGAGTCTCGCGCGCCGCGAGTGTGACGCGAGATCATCAACGGGTGTGACGACGGGCCATCGGCGCGACGCTTATTAGGCGGGTGTCGGCTTCGCGGTGTTACGCGCGTTGCGCGGGTACCGTCTCCTTCGCACCACCCATTGCCATCCGAAGGATGGAATCTCATGCTGCGTCCAGCACTGCATCGATCGGCTTCGGTGCGCGCGCTCGTCCTTGCTGCCTCCACACTCGGGTGTAGCCGAGAGCGCGGGGCGAGTTCCAGCTCGTCGGGCGTCGGCACGATCGTAATCGCCGCGGCGGCGGACGCCGACCACCTGTTCCCGCCGCTCGTCGTCGGAACGCAGGGCAAGCAGGTCGTCGATCTCGTCTACGACTATCTCGCCGACCCGCCGGAGAACCTCAACACCATTGGTGACTCGGGGTTTACGCCTCGCCTGGCGCGACGTTGGACGTGGGCAAAGGATTCTCTATCGATCGCCTTCCAGCTCGACCCGCGAGCGAGGTGGCACGATGGGCGACCGGTGACCGCGTCGGACGTGCGCTTCACGTTCGATCTCATCACCGACCCAGTCATCGCATCACCGCGTGCCGCCTCACTGGCGAACGTCGATTCCGTGTCGGTCTCCGACTCGGTCACCGCCGTGCTCTGGTTCAAACATCGCGCGCCGGAGCAGTTCTTCGAAGCGGTGTACAACCTGGCGGTGGTTCCTGAGCACGTGTTAGGCACGATACCGCGGCGTGATCTGCCAACGTCGCCGGTGCTGCGTTCGCCCGTCGGCTCCGGACGCTTCCGGTTCGTGCGCTGGGACGCCGGGTACCGGATCGAGCTCGTTGCGGACACCGCGAACTGGCGTGGACGGCCGAAGCTCGATCGCGTCATCTGGTCGATCACTGGCGATCCCGCGTCACTGGTGCCGGGTTTGGCCAGCGGCGAAGCTGACTTCACCGATCTCGTGCGGGGGGAAGCGCTCAAGCAGGTGAGCTCGGTCCCCACTCTGCGCGTCGTTTCTTATCCAAGCCTCGAGTACGGGTATCTCGGCTTCAACCTGCGTGATCCGGATCATCCGAATCGGCCGCACCCGCTGTTCGGCGATCGTGCGCTGCGTCGCGCGCTCAGCATGGCGATCAATCGGCGAGCGATGATTCGGAACGTCGCAGACACGCTCGGCTACCCTGCATTGGGGCCGCTGACTCGGGCGCAGGCGACCGCCGACACCACGATGCCAGCTGTGCCGTACGATCCTGCCGCCGCATCGCGCTCGCTCGACTCGTTAGGCTGGCGGGACACGGATGGTGACGGGGTGCGCGACCGCGGTGGACGACCGCTGGCGTTCGAGATGATTGTTCCGACCTCGAGCGCTGTGCGAATGCAGATGAGCGTTCTGCTCCACGAGCAGTTCCGACACATCGGGGCGGACGTCCGGATCCGGACATTCGACATGTCCGCGTTCTACGATCGCGCGGCCCATGGGCGATTCGACACGATGCTCAACGCGTGGCACGCCGATCCGAGTCCGTCGTCGATCCGCGACGCCTGGGCAACGGCGGCGGCCATTCCGTCAGGAGCAAACTTCGTCTCCTATCGCAACGCGGCGTTCGATGCGCTGGTCGACAGCGCTGCCGCCGAGTTCGATCCGGCACGGAGTCGAGCGCTGTTCCGGCGCGCGTACGAGAAGATCATCGACGACGCGCCGGCCATCTGGCTCTACGAGCTGCGTCTCACCGCCGCGGCCCACCGCCGCCTCCGGATCACCGGCATGCGGGCGGATGCGTGGTGGGCCGGTCTTCCCGAGTGGAGTATTGCGCCCGGTGAACGTACGCCGCGCGACGCCCTGGGTATTCGCACGGCCTCACGTTAGGCGACCTCGCGGGCCTACCCGCGACGCGGCCCATCAGCGCGGCGACCAGCTCGCGATCTTGGCGCGCAGCATGGGCAGCGTGACGGCGCCGTCCTCGAGCACCGCGTCGTGGAACTTCCCGATGTCGAATCGATCGCCCAGCCGTTGAGTCGCGTCGCGGCGCAGCGACTGCAACTCGAGCATTCCCAGCATGTACGCCGGCGCCTGACCAGGCATGATGATGTAGCGGTCGATTTCCGCCGCCGCCTCGTCGCGGCTCAGCGCGGAATGCGCGACGAGGTAATCGAGAGCCGCTTCGCGCGTCCAGCGCTTCACGTGAATTCCAGGATCGACGACGAGCCGCGCGGCGCGAAACGCCTGCTCCGTCAACATGCCGAAGCGATCGACGTCCGATGAGTAGAGCCCGATTTCGTCGGCAAGACGCTCGCTGTAGACTGCCCACCCCTCCACGAACCCCGAGTTGTTCAGGTACCGGGTGATGGCGTGTCGGCCGTCGCGGCCCTCGAGGGCTACAGCGGTCGCGACGTGGTGGCCAGGGATGGCCTCGTGGAACACGATCGCTTGCAAATTGAATCGACTCCGCTTCCGAGGCTCGTACGTGCTGAGAAGGAACGTCCCGCCTCGGCTACCGTCCTCCGCCGGGGCTTTGTACTCGGCAACGGATGTCGCCTCGAGGAACTCCGGGTACGGTTCGACAGTGACGCCGGCTTTCGGCAGTCGCCGGAACCAGCGTGGCGCTGCGGCGTCCGCCCGGGCGATCGCATCGCGCGCGAACGCCAGTATGGCGTCGCGGCTCCGGAATGTGTACGCGGTGTCGGTCTGCAGACGGTGGAGCAGGGCGGGAACGTCGCTGGTGCCAAACGTCCGCCGGGCAATATCTCGCATTTCGGCATCGATTGCCGCAACCCGTTGCTGGCCGAGGCTGAATACCGAGTCTGGGGCTATGTCCAGCGTCGTGTAGCTTCGCACGAGCGCGCGGTAGCACTCCGCACCCTGCGGGACGGCCGCAAGAGCAATCGTGGTCCTCGCGGACGAGAGGTATTCATGATCGAGATAATCTCGGTATCGGCGAAGCGCGGGTGTGATACGGTCACGCACCAGCGAGGCGAACGCGGAACGAAAGGCGGGCGTGGAGTCGTGGAGCGCCGGTGCAAAGAAAGGCGAGCGATCTGTCGGCGTGCCAATGAGCTCATCCAGCTGGCCGATCACAAGCCGGACATTCCCGCGCGGCGCGGTATAGCCGAGTCTCACCCCCTCGCGCAAGTTCTCGATTTCCGAGTCGATGTACGCCGGGAGCCCGCTCCACCGCTGCAGCGCGGCGCTTCGGAGGGAGTCGGTACCGACCGGTTGGGCGTCCGCGAGATAAGCGAGCGTCGCCTGCCAGCCACCCAGCTGGTCCACCTTCCAGAGCTCGGTATTGCACGTGCGTGTCGCAACGGAGGATTCGACGCCCTCACGCAGCATCCCGTACGTCACCCACGCGGGGCGGCCGGCCAGGTCTCGAGGATCGATGGCGCGCAAAGTGGCGAGCCATGCGTCCTCGCGCGCTCGCCAGCGCCGCAACTCTGCCAGCGAGTTGTCCGGGAGGCGATCGTGTCGCGCGTTAGGCACGCCGAAGTATGTGCCCCAGTCGGCGAAGTGGTCGAACAGCGCGGTGAGAACCGTGTCGGCCAAGGCGTCGACTCGTCGGTCGAGTTGAGCCGCGGAGGCCGCGGTTGGCCGGGTCGAGCGCCCGGAGACCTCGCATGCGCCAAGCAGCAGAGACGCCGCGAGCATCGCGGTCCGGAACGGGAAGTCGAGTCGAGACATGTGTTTGAGCTAGATGAGGCGCGTTGGCCGACGGGCGCTCGGCACCGTCGGACTGGAGCCTGACTCCCGCACTCGGGACCCGGTCACGCTGGCGGACAGCGCCGCGACGAGCGTGGTTGCCAACGCGAGCAGTTCGGGTCGTGGTCTCGGCGCTGAAGAGAATCCGCTTCGCTGGCTCCACTCACTCGCGAGCATGTCGCCGGCCCGGTAGCATCGCTGCCTGGCGTCCCCGCGGACTCGGCGCTGCCGCGCGAGATTATTCCGCCCTTCCTAACGCCGGGGCGAACTGCCAACGCGCTCGTCCGCGCTCGGCGCGCGTCTCGTCTGCATCCCTCGCCGCGTCGTGTTCTTTCGCGAACGAGCGCGTGACGTGGCGCAGAAGCCATCAGCGGCCGCGCGCCGCAGTCGCCTCCATCTCCGGCAGCGCATGCTCGAGCAGTCCTCGCGCGGAGAACAGAAACGACTCCGCTCCGCCGACGCGCCCGCCGCAGTTGACCGTCGCCGCGAGATAGCCGTCCACCAGCATCGCAAAGAACCGATCGGGCCAGCTCGCATGGGCGCCCTGGCTCG
This sequence comes from Gemmatimonadaceae bacterium, assembly GCA_036509075.1. Lineage (GTDB taxonomy): Bacteria > Gemmatimonadota > Gemmatimonadetes > Gemmatimonadales > Gemmatimonadaceae > JAJKIV01. The sequence continues at coordinate 6,484 of DATCGG010000465.1, read as the reverse complement.
ACGTGTCGACCTCTGCCACCTCTCGCCACACACGAACGCCGTTCTCCAGCACCGGCACCTTGAAACGTGCAATGCGCTTGTCGGGGATGTTGGCTATGTGCTCTGCGTAATGCAGGAACGTGACGTTGTCGTGGTCGGACCCGAGGAGAAGGATCTTCCCGTCGAGCTCCACAAATCGCTCGAGCAATGACCAATGGCCGAACGCGTAGTCCCAGGGCTGCGGCGTGAGGAGATGGTCGGCATGCTCGCCCCACACCACGAATCGCGCGACATGTTCGTTCACGTGCGAGCCGGGGTAGGTCCGGAACATCTCGACGAGCGCCCCATTGTCCCGAGCGGAGCGCGCGGTGTGCGGGTCGAACGCTGGAAGCGTCTCGAGCACTTCCGCCTCCTCCGCCGGCGTCAGATTGCCGCGCCCGACCTCATCGACGTAGGCTGGGCAGCTGGCATACATGAACATCGTCCCGCGGTGGGTGATAACGTCCTTGATCGCAAGGTGGACCTCATCAGGGCCGCCGGCGATCTCGCCAACAGCTCTGAGGGACGCATGCACCATCACCAAATCGCCGGCAGCCAGGCCTAACGCGGCAAGATCCGCAGCCAGCTTAGAACGAGTCAACACCGACGACCTCCTTGAAACGACGCGAAGGCCACACCGCGCAACGCCCGAGGAGCGCAGCACGACAGCGGCGCCCTGCGCCGTATCGGCTTGCGGCGCTACTGTTCAGCGCCGCATGATCTCTTGGCCTTCACCCATCAACGAATGTATTCACATTGGTTCGCTCGATTCGATCTCGTTTTGGCCATTTCGGGGTGCACTTCCGCGACGCCTGGGAGCGCGCCGAGCCCCGACCGCGGTATGAGCGTCCTGAGGCTGTTCCCCTCACAAAAAGGCTCTGGTGAGAAGTGTTCTGGATGACAGCGGAGCCTCTGCGTCCGTCTGTGGGCCGTAGCGTCTGCGAGATCTGCGTTCCTGCTTTTGGCGGCCGAGATGATGCCTGGGTCAGACGCCGCTATGTCGTTGGAACGAGAACTGGAATGGATGATCCGACCGCGTCGATCTCGGGTCGCGCGTCTCCGGTCGGGAGCGATTCCGCGTCACCGCTGCGCTCCGGCCACAGGTGGTCGTCGACGTGCCCGGACGCCGCGCTCCACTCCACGCGCAAGCGGGTGACGCGACGGGTCCGGATCGCCAGCGTCGGCTCTTCGCCGGCGGAGATCGCGGTGAGATAGCTGCCTAACGCATCGCGGTCGGCTTCGCCGACCAGCAGCAGATCGAGCTGACCGTCGCCCGCATCGGCGTCAGGCGCTAGCGCCAAGCCGGGGCCCACGTAGGCGATGTTCAGCGCGAGCACCAGCAGGTACGTGCCGGACAGGTCCTCGCCATCGGCATCGATCTGGCGGTGGCGAGGGCGCGCACGCTCCAGCACGCGTCGCAGGCGAGACCCGCGGCCGTTAGGCGTCGGTGAAGCGGGCGGCTGTCCCGCGTTCTCCCGCTCCGCGTCGCGCAGCATGGCGCCAAACGCACCAACGCCGGCCGACTCGACGAACCTCGCGGTTCCCCACGGGGCGCGCACCGTCGCGATGTCGAGGCGTCGCATTGCTCCCGACTCCAAGCCAGCAATGATCTCGTCTACCGTGCCGCTCACGCCGAGCGCGCGGGCAAGGTTGTTGGCCGTCCCGACCGGGAGGATCGCCATGGGGATGTCCGGCGTCGTCGCCGCCATCAGGCGAGCGACCGCGCCCACCGTGCCGTCACCGCCGGCGGCGAGCACCACGTCGGGCGCAGCCCTGAGCGCCTGAGTGAGCGATGCGGCTTCGGTGGACGCGTACGCGGGCGCATGCCCCGCGTCGCGAAGGCGCGCCAGCAACTCACTGCCAAGGTGATCGCCGGAGCCGGCGTCGGGATTATGAACGACGGTAACTCGCATGGAAGGGACCGGTGCAAAGCCGGGACCTATGCACATGGCGGGCCCGCTTGTTGCCTTGGGTCGTGACGGTCTTCTGCCCTCGGCTGCCTACGTGCGAATTCTTGTTGCCAACGATGACGGGATTTACAGCCCCGGGCTCCGTGCTTTGGCGCACACCGCTCGCGAGTTCGGCGACGTAAGGATCGTCGCGCCCGACGTCGAGCAGTCGTCGATGGGTCACGCCATCACGCATTCCCGCCCGCTTCGCATTCGACGCACCCCCATCGATGACTTCGACGCCTATCGCGTGAACGGAACGCCGGCGGACTGTGTCGCGCTCGGCGTCGACGGATGGGGTGGCGCGGACCTGGTGCTATCCGGAATCAACCTCGGCTACAATCTCGGAAATTCGATGTGGCACTCGGGCACGTTGGCAGCAGCGAAACAGGCGGCACTGCTCGGAACCCGCGGCATCGCGCTCAGCGCCAGCACGGGCGGCGATGAGCCCGATTTCGCGCGCCTCGAGCCGTTCGTGACGCAGGTGCTGTCAGTGCTCATCCCCGAACAGGCGCTACAGCTCGTGAACGTCAACTTTCCGCAGGCGCCCACGGGCTTGCAGTGGACGCGGCAGTCCGTCCGACACTATGACGGACGCGTCGTGCCTGACGAGGACCCGATGGGCCGGAAGCTGTACTGGATCAGCATCCGACCGCTCGAAGAGGTGGAAGAGGGGACCGACCGATGGGCGGTCAGGAACAACCTCGTCGCCCTCACGCCGCTGCGGCTCGACCTGACCGATCACGACGCGCTGACACAGGTCAGCGCCCGCCTGGCCGTGCCGGAGGCGGAGGACGCACCGCGTTAGGGCGGCCGAGGCAGCGGCGACGCCGTCATTTGAAGTCGCGAAACACGCCGTCGGCGTCCACGTTGTCGGCGAACTCCCAAAAGTCCATGTTGGCGATCGAGAGGTTGTTCTCGATCGACTGGATCGCGGATGGGACGGCGCGGAACGTTCGACCGGGCTCCTCGAACAGGTCGACGACGAGCAGTGAGGGCTCCGGGGCACTCATCGTAACGGCATCCGCCACGATCACGTACGACTTCGACAAACCGTCGCGGAGCGCCACGAGCTGCTCCACCGTCAGCCCGCCGAACGCCGAGTCATCTACGAAATCGACATAGGCGAAGAAGCCATCGACCGGTCGCTTTATCGCCGAGACAACGCTGGTCCACGCCGTGTCGTCCGAGAAGTCCGTTCGGACAACCAGCGCCTGGTCGGACTTTGGCAGCGGCTTCATTGCGGTCGGAGTCGAATGCTTCGTTGGGGGTCAGGGTCAGAGTCGCAATTCATCATAACCACGCACGACACCTGACGCCGAACGCGCGCTGAAACGATGTAAACGGAGTCTGACCCCCAAAGAAGCATCGGGGTGCACCGCCAACCAAACCATTGGAGCGAGTGTCTATTCCGGAGACTCGACCCTCCCAGGTTCGGCCAATGGCGACCCTCGAGAACATCTGGCTGGACGTCCGATACGCTTTCCGCGGCCTGCGCCGATCTCCCGCGTTCGCGGCAACCGTCATTGCCACGTTAGGTCTCGGGATCGGCGCGAACGCGGCCATGTTCGACGTCGTCGACCGGCTGATGTTCCGGCCGCTCACCTACCTCAGGGACCCCGGCTCCGTTCGCCGCATTTATTGGCAGTCGGACGACCGCGGCACGACACGCACCACCCAGACCACGTATTACACCCGCTATCTCGACCTCCGGCGCTGGACGCGCTCGTTCAGCCAGCTCGCGGCGTTCTCGGAGCGCAGCCTCGCCGTGGGCGACGGAGAGCGCGCGCGGGAGCGGCGGGTGGGTGCGGTCAGCGCGTCGTTCTTCGAGTTCTTCAACGCCCGCCCTGCTCTCGGTCGCTTCTTCACCGGAGACGAAGACGTGACGCCTCGAGGGGGAGATGTCGCGGTCCTGTCGTACGCGCTCTGGCAATCCGAGTTTGGCGGCCGTGACGTGCGCGGCGAGGTGCTCCGTGTCGGCGACATCCGCACGACGATCATCGGCGTCGCACCGCACGGCTTCGACGGAGTGAACGACGCGAACCCGCCGGTCGTCTACGTCCCGATCACTACGTACGCCGCGAGCGGCGGAACCAACGACGCAAAGCGTTATTACACGCACTACGAGTGGGGTTGGGTCAACGTGATGGTACGCCTCGCACCCGGCGTCACACTCACCGCTGCCGAATCGGATGCGACCCAGGCGTTTCGCCGCAGCTTCTTGGCGAGCGCAGCTCTTGACCCGACGACCCCGCCGATCGAATCCGCGCGCCCGCATGTCGCCGTATCGGCCGTGCGTCCTGGCGCAGGCCCGCAGCCCGCCCTCGAGGCGCGTACGGCGCTGTGGGTGAGCGTCGTCGCGGCGATCGTGCTGGTCATTGCGACCGCCAACGTCGTGAACCTCTTCCTCGCGCGATCCTTCCGCCGTCGTCGCGAGACGGTCGTCCGGCTCGCACTCGGGGTGAGCCGAGGCCGACTGGTGATGCAGGCCATGACCGAGAGCCTTGTGCTCTCGCTGATGGGCGCGGGCGCTGCGCTCCTGATCGCCCAGTGGGCTGGCGCCGCGATCCGCACTCTTCTTGTCATGGCACTTGCTCCGTCCCCTTCCGTGTTCACAGACCCGCGAACGGTAGGCCTAACGATCGCGCTGGCGGCGGCCGCGGGGATCCTTGTGGGACTTGCCACGGCGATGTCGGCGGGCCGTGGTGACCTCAGCCAGACACTCCGGGGTGGCGCCCGCGGTGGCGTGGCGGAGCGCGCTCGCCTTCGAGCTGGACTCCTCATCACGCAGGCCGCCCTGTCGGTGGCCCTCCTCATCGGAGCGGCGCTGTTCGTACGCAGCGTGGAGCGCGTGAAGTCAATGCGGATCGGCTACGACGCGGACCGTGTGCTCCTCGTAAATCGGGTGATCCAGCGTGACGGGTTCAACGACAGCACGCAGCGACTGCTCCGCCTTCGGTTGCTCGAGACCGCGCGCGCATTGCCCGACGTCGAGTCCGCGGCGTGGATGAGCAGCGCGCCGTTCGTGAGCACGTCGAGTACACGACTCTATGTGGTCGGAATCGATTCCGTCGACGCGCTCGGGTCCTTCAGCTACCAGGCCACGACGCCGGACTACTTCCGGACGATGGGTACCCGGATTCTCCGCGGCCGGCCGCTCATGCCCGAAGACCGCGCGGGAGCGCCTAACGCCGCCGTGGTGAGCGAGAGCATGGCGCGCACGCTTTGGCCCGGTCAGGACGCGCTCGGCAAGTGCTTTCGCATGCGAGAGGCGACTGCGCCGTGCCTGACGGTGGTAGGGATCGCGGAGGACATGGTGCAGCGTGACCTGGCAGGCACGCAGCGATTGCACTACTACGTGTCGATCGATCAATACACGCGCACATGGGGTAACGGGCTCGTGCTGCGCGTTCGCGGTGACCCGGCGGTCAAGGCGGAGAGCATCCGCAAGGCACTCCAGCGCGTCATGCCGGGCACGTCCTACGTCATCGTGCAGCCGCTGTCTGAGATCGTCGCCGACGCGCAGCGCTCGTGGCGACTCGGCGCCACGATGTTCGTGGCGTTCGGGTTTCTGGCCCTCGTCGTCGCGTCGATCGGGCTGTACGGCGTGATCAACTACAATGTCACGCAGCGGATGCACGAGCTGGGCGTGCGTGTGGCGTTAGGTGCCCAGCGGAGCGACGTCGTCCGGATGGTGACGCGCCAGGGCGTCCAAGTCGCGCTCATTGGCGCGGCCGGCGGCGTCGCTCTCGCGGTGGTGTCGGCCCGTTGGTTACAGCCGCTTCTCTTTCAGCAGTCAGCGACGGATCCGTGGATCTATGCCGGAGCGAGCGCAGCCATGACGGTCGTCGCTCTCGTGGCGAGCGTCATCCCCGCCATTCGTGCATCGCGGGCCGATCCAATCACCGCACTTCGGACTGAATAACTCAAACTGGTTACGCCTGCCAGATCCGCGTGAGAACCCGCACTGCATTTCCGCCGATGATGCCTGTGATATCCGCGTCGTTGTACCGCCGACGAATCAGTCCCTCGGTCAGGTCGAACATTCGCTTCGGATGGTCGAGCCCCGTAATCGTGAGCTTCCCCGCCGAATCCGTGTGGAAGTGATACCGGTCGAAGTTCGGCTGCTTCTTCGGGTCCATCCCGCCGCCAATCGGGTTCGGATTCCCGACCATGTCGAGATCACTCCCGACCGCCACGTGCTCGACACCGACCAGCTTCGCCGCGTAGTCCACGTGATCGAGCACGTGCTCGATGGTGACCGGCTCCTGCTCGCGCACCATGAAGCGAATGAAGGCGACGCCCATGACGCCACCGCTCTTCGCCATCGCCTTGATCGCCTCATCCGTCTTGAGTCTCGTTAGGCTCGGCGCCAGGGCCCGGCAGTTCGCGTGCGTGAACACCACCGGGCGCTTCGACGCCGCGATGCCATCCATCGTCGTCTGGTCGGCGCAGTGCGAGAGATCCACCGCCATGCCGACCTGGTTCATGCGCTCCACGATCGACAGCCCGAACAT
>DATCGG010000464.1:0-6296 GCA_036509075.1 Gemmatimonadaceae bacterium | reverse complement strand
GCGTTCAGCGCCTGCGCGGCTGCCTGAGCGATGATCGCCTGGCCGGCCGCGTTAGGGTGCAGCCCGTCCAGACTCATGAACGGCCCAAAGGGCTGCGGCGTCGTCAACAGCGCCACGACATCGAGCGGCGTGCGGACGCCGGGAGCAGAGTAGAACGCATCGAGGCTGAAGAACGCGAGGCCCCGCGCCTGCGCCTCGCCCTGGATCGCGGCGTTCATCGCCGTCACCACGGCCACGACGACCGACTGCTCCGCGGGAGTGAGCACGAGGTCAACAGTCGTCGGGAACTGAGATGCCGCGCAGCTGAACGGAACCGGAGGCTGACTAGCCAGGCGCGCCAGGAGCCCAGCCTGCATCACCGGCGCGAGCTTGAGCGGCACGTACATCAGGTTCTGTGCGGCCGTCGTGCCGCAGTCCGGGTCCACCGCGACATTGAACGCGACGAGGAGTGCCGTCGCATTTGCCGCGATCTCCGCACCGCTCCGGAATCCGGGAATCACTAACGGGTTTGCGGGCAGTCCCACGAGCAGCACGTGCTTCACCTCCGCCGCGGCGATGCGATCGAGAATCTCATGGTACTGCGCGGCAAACGTCGCCGGGTTTTCGATCGGGAACGGCGGCGGACCCACGAGCGCGACACCGGACCTCGCGTTCAGCACTTCGTTCGCCCCGAGCTCCACCGACACGAGCTTCGGAGTCTCCGCTTCCATCGCGCTGACCTGCGTCTGGCCCGCAGCCAGCACACGCGAGTACAACGGACCGTTGGCGGGGTCGAGGACGTTCTGCGGCGTGGTGGAAAGCGCGTCCGACGCCCGGGCCCCGAAGATCGCCACGTTCTGCGTCGGCAATGTGACACCATCAACGAGCGGCGCACACGACAGGGTCGCCGGATTCGCGAGCGTCTGTTCCCCGCTCAACCGCACGCCAAGACCAAGTGGCGGCGCGATTGGGGAATGGCATCCGGGAAGCTGGATGTAAGGCTGCGTGATCTCTCGATTCCCCATGCGGGCGAGCTGAGCCGGCCACGAGCTCTTTTGCGTGACGGAGTCCACACCGTCCGACTGCGCCCCCATGCTGATGCTCGTTCCTATCGCGACGTAGCGCTGAAACACGCCGCGCCCTTCGCTCTGCTGCAGCGACGGCCGGTCCGCGTTGATGTGCGGCGACACCGGCGAGTCGGCGCACGCCGCGAGACTCGTGCACGCGGCGACGAGTGGGACGAGAACAACACGTCGTCTGGTCATAAGGAGCTCCGCATCGCTCGGCCGAGCGCTCGGGCGATTGACTGGGGACGGGTTACGCGCGGGCGCGTGTGCGCGACCGCCGACGCGCATGATGCTCGGGGGCGCCGACGTGACTGGCATACGTAAGCGTCGTGCTCGGCGCTGCGTTAGTGGTCAATGGTGTCGACACTGTCACAGGCCTGCCAAACGGCCAGTTCCTTGCAATTCTCTGCGGCCCGATGTCACAGCCCAGACTCGCCACTCCGCCGTCGATCCTCGTCATCGACCCCAATGAGCTGCGCGTAACGAGAATCCGCGCGCTTCGCGGTCCGAACTACTGGCGCCTCGCGCCGGTCATCGCGTGCGACGTCCGGCTCGGTGCGCTCGAGTCCGTATCGTCCGTCGACCCGCCCGGCTTCAACGACCGCCTGCTCGATGCCGTGCCGACGCTCGCGACCCACCCATGCTCGCTCGGTGCGCCTGGCGGCTTCGTCGAGCGACTGCGCAGCGGCACCCACATCCCCCACATCCTCGAGCACGTTTCGCTCGAGCTGCAGAATCTCGCCGGCAGCGACGTGGGATTTGGACGCGTGGTCGCGTCGGGCGACGCCGGCGTCTGGTGGGTCATCGTCGCGTATGACGAGGAAGACGTCGGCCTCCAGAGCGTGCGCGATGCGATCTCGATCGTGCGCGCCGCGCTCGGCGGACCTCCGTTCGATGCCGAGGCGAGCATACGCGAGCTGCAGGATCTCTACGAGCGCGTCCGACTCGGCCCGTCCACATGGGCGATCGTGGAGGAAGCGCGGCGACGCGGGATACCCGTCCGTCGCCTGAACTCCCACTCGTTGGTTCAGCTCGGTCTTGGCCGAAACCTCCGACGCATTCAGGCAACGCTCACGGATCACACGAGCGCGATTGCGATCGAGATCGCGCAGGACAAGGACGACACCAAGCGGGTGCTCGAGGCAATCGGCCTGCCCGTTCCGCACGGTGCCGTGGCCGAGTCGGCCGAGCAGGCCGTCGAGCTCGCGCAGGACATCGGATTTCCGGTGATCATCAAGCCGCTCGATCTGAGCCACGGTCGAGGGATCTCACCGCGCCTCTCCGACGAGACCGCAGTTCGCGACGCCTGGGCGCGCGCGAGCCAGATCTCCGACCGTCTGATCGTCGAGCAGTTCGCAGAAGGCCGCGATCACCGCGTCCTCGTGATTGGCGGGAAAGTCGTCGCCGTAGCCGAGCGTGTGCCTGCACACGTCAAGGGCGATGGCGTGCACTCCATCCGCGAGCTGATCGACGCGGCCAACCAGGATCCTCGACGTGGCGTCGGGCACACCAAGGTGCTCACGCGACTCGAGTGCGACGACGGCGTGGTGGAGCTGCTCGCGCGTTCGGGGCTCACGCTGGCTAGCGTGCCTAACGATGGCGAGTCCGTCTACCTGGCGGCCACGGCCAACCTCTCCACCGGCGGCACGTCAATCGACCGCACCGACGAGATTCACCCGAGCAACGTGACCGCGTGCGAGATGGCGGCCGGTGTGGTGGGCCTCGACATCGCCGGGATCGACGTCATCACGCCGGACATCTCGGTGCCTTTCCGGGAGAACGGTGCCGCCATCATCGAGGTGAACGCGGCGCCCGGCGTTCGGATGCACACGCATCCCACCGAGGGCGAGCCGCGCAACGTCGGCGCCCCGATCGTCGACATGCTCTACCCGCCGGGCGCGCCGACGACGATACCCGTCGTTTCCGTGACGGGCACGAACGGCAAGACGACGACGGTCCGGCTCATCGCGCACATCTTCCGACACACCGGAAAGACGGTGGGCTTCACGACGACCGACGGCGTCTACCTCAACAACCGGCTCGTCATCGAAGGCGACATGACCGGGCCGTTCAGCGCGAACATCATCCTGTCGAACCCGACGGTCGATGTCGCGGTCCTCGAGACGGCGCGTGGCGGAATTCTCCGCGCGGGCCTTGGCTTCGACGAGTGCGACGTGGGCATCGTGCTGAACGTCAGCGCGGACCATCTCGGGCTCGGGGGCATCAACACGCTCGAGCAGCTGGCCGAAGTGAAGAGCGTGATCGCGGCCGTGGTGAAACGTGAGGGCCACGCTGTGCTGAACGCCGACGATCCGCGCGTGCTCGCGATGCGCGAGCGGTCGCCTGGTGATGTCGTGCTGGTCTCGACGTCGCCGGAGGAGAACCCCGCCGTGGACGAGCATCTCGCGCAGTCGGGCATCGCGGTGCTCGTGGAGCGGAACACGTTCGTCATCCGCCGCGGGCGACTGCGCATCCCCATCGCCGGCGCGCACGAGGTTCCGCTCATGATGGGCGGCGCGGCGCGCTTTCAGCGCGGCAACATTCTGTCGGCGATCGCCGCAGCGTACGTGCAGGGCATCCGCTACGACGACATTCGCGCGGGCCTCCTGTCGTTCTTCCCTTCCCCGGCGCTCACCCCCGGGCGGCTCAACCTCATGCGCGTCGGGCGCGGACGGATCCTCGTGGACTATGCGCATAACGCGATGGCCGTGGGCGGACTCATGGAGCTCGTGTTAGGCATGGATGCCGGGCGTCGTATCGGTGTGATCACCGCGCCAGGGGATCGCCGCGACGAGGACATCCGTGAGCTCGGCCGGCTCGCCGCGGGGCTCGACCACGTGATCATCAAGGAGGACAGCGATCTCCGCGGTCGCGAGCCGGGCGAGATCGCCGGTCTCGTTCGTGAGGGACTCGTCGCCGGCGGTCTGTCCGAAGATGAGATCGAGGTCGTCGCGGATGAGCTCGACGCGGTCGACCGCGGCATCGCGCTGCTGGACGACCGTGACCTCATCGTAATGCTCGCCGACGACGTCCCCGCCGTTCTGGAGCACCTGCGCGGGCGCTCGCAGCCAGCGGCGGTGTCATGACGACTCCGGAGCTCTCAGCGCGTCCCGATCCAGCGGTGGAGATCCGCATGACGGCGCTGCACGCGACACGCGGCGCGAACTACTGGTCGCGCGAGCCGGTGACGCGATTGGACGTCGTCGTCGGCGCCTTCGAAGACATCTCATCGGCGCAGGTGCCTGGGGTCACCGCGTCGCTCGTCGCCGCCATGCCCGGCCTCGTGGAGCACCGCTGCAGCATCGGCGAACGCGGCGGATTCATCACGCGACTCCGCCGCGGGACATATGCGCCGCACATCATCGAGCACGTCGCGCTCGAGCTGCAGGGGCTGATCGGCCACGAGGTCGGGTATGGACGCACGCGCGGCGGCGACGTACCGGGCGAGTATACGGTCGTATTCGAGCACGCGAACGAGGGTGTCGGCGTTCGGGCAGCCGCGCTCGCGCTCGACACCGTCCAGCGCGCGTTCGCCGGCACCCTCGATTCCATCGAGCCTGCGGTGGCCGAGCTCCGTGCGCTTGCGGCGCTCCCGCGCGCCGCACCACTCCGTGCGCGCGTGCTGTGCGGCATCACCGGCGGAGCGCTTCGCGGCGAGACGCGGGCCGAGCTGCAACGACTGGGCTTCGGCGGCGAGGACGATCTGGTCGTCGACGTCGCACCCGGGTACATCCTTCAGGCAGGTCTCCCGTACTCGCACTCGGACGCCGCTATCGTGCTCGACGACCAACCCACCGATGTCCCCGAGCGATATCGCGACCGCGAGCGCGCCTCGCGGCTCGTGTCCGTCGTCGGTGACGCCGTCAATCCGGGCGGGTTCGTCGTCGCGCCGGCCAGTGCGTGGGACGTGCAGGACCGCGTTCGCGATGCGGGCTGTCGCGTCGCCGTCTTCGCGGCCGACGACGCGATCTCGGCGAAGGACAAGAAGGTCGCGGGTGCGGCAGCATGGGTGTGCGACGGGCGCATCGTGATCGAGCATGCCGATGGCCTTCTGGAGCGCGGTCCGCTTCGCGAAGACACGCCGGCAGGGCCCCAGGTGGCTGCCGCGTTATGCGCGTTCGGGCTCGCGGAGCTCGCTCCTCGGGACGCGGCAGACTTCGCGACGACACGTGGCGTCGCGTAGCGACGGTCGGCGCGCGCGTCGGACGGCCGGCAATGGCGCTGCCCGCAGCCAGCGCGCCGGCGACGCGCGCGGCGCGCTGGTCCTCATCGGCGGCGCCTGCAGCGCGGACGGCAATGCGTTAGGCGCCTTCATCCGTCTGGCCGGGGCCGATCGCGGCGCCCCGGTCGTTGGGTTCACCACCGCGTCGAGCAATCCGGGCAGAGCCGCCGCGGCCTGGCGGCGCGATTTTCAGGCGGCGGGCGTACGCAACGTCGACATCCCGATCGTCGATGGACGCGACGCGGCGAACGACAAGTCGATCGCGGAGGGCGTGCGCGGGGCTGCCGGCATCTTCCTCGGCGGCGGCGATCAGGTGCACCTGATCACCACGCTGAGCGGGACGCTCGTTGGCGAGGCCATTCGCGACGCGTTCGTCGCTGGCGCCGTCGTGTGCGGCACCAGCGCTGGTGCCGCGGCGCTCACCGAGACGACGCTTGCGGGCGGCGAGGTGGACGAGGACGGCAACGAAGTGGAGATGTACATCGGCCCGGGCCTGGGATTGCTCTGCTTCGGGGCGCTAATCGACACGCACTTCGCCCAACGGCGTCGTCTGCACCGCCTCTTCGTGGCGATCGCGGGGTACCCGCAGCTCCTCGGCCTCGGGATCGACGAGGACACGGGGCTCGTGGTGCACGGGTCGATCGGCGAGGTGGTGGGCAAGGGCGGCGTGACGTTCGTGGATGGCCGCGACACGGTGCGATTCGACAACGCGAGCACCGTGACGAAGGGTGGCGAGCTGACGTTGAGCCACCTGCGTGTTGGGCTGGTCGGCACCGGGCAGCGATTTGATCTGGAGGCGAGAGAGCTCGAGGCGTTGCTGCCTAACGGTCGGGAAGCGGGAATCGGGAATCGGGAATCGGGAGCACCGGGAACCGGGACCAGGGAAACGGGAACCGTGGCCCTCGGCCGGGACAGGCGCGATCCCTCGCCTGGCGGCTCGGGATGACACGCTTTCTTTCGCCGCCTGCCGCCTGCCGCCTGCCGCCTGCCGCCTGCCGCCTGCCGCCTGCCGCCTGCCGCCTGCCGCC
>DATCGG010000463.1:0-6369 GCA_036509075.1 Gemmatimonadaceae bacterium | reverse complement strand
GTTGGGCACGCCAGCCGGTCCCACGGACACCGCGGCGGCGCGCCTGACGATTGCCGACGCCAGCGGGCGCGTCGTGCGGACGCAAACGGTGGCCGGAAGCCCCGGCCTGCACCGAACCGGCTGGGACCTCCATTACGACCGCGCTCCCGGCGTCACGGACACGGACGAGGGATGGTTCGGGGCACCCACCGGCGGGTGGGTCCTGCCCGGCCGGTACACTGTCACGTTGGCGGCACGCGGGAAGTCGGTGTCTCAGACGGTGGAGGTCGCAGCGGATTCGCGGCTCGACATCGCGTCCGGCGCACTCGAGGCCCGGCACACGGCCTCACAGCAATTGACGGCGCTGGAGAAATCGTTCAACGACGGTGTGGTCCTGCACCGCCGGCTCGCATCCGAGTTTGCCCGGCTCGACTCGGCGCTCACGTCGAACCCCGCCCGTCGGGATTCGCTCGCCGCGCTGTCCAAGACAGTTCGCCAGAAGATCGACTCGTTAGGCCGCCGGTTCGGGGGTGGCTTCGGCGGCGCGAAGTTCGGGTTCCTCGATCTCGACGGCTCGATGCAGGCGTCGTCGACTGGTCCCACGGTCGCCCAGCAACGGGCCCTCGAGCAACTCCGCGTGCAGCTGCGCACGGACCTCGCATCGCTCAACACACTCGTGTCTGGCGACTTCGCAGAATTTCAGCGGCGGGTGGTTGGGGCAGAGGGGACCACGCTCGCTCCGGTGGCGTTGCCGTGAGGCGGGCTACATGCCACGCAATACTCAGAAAGGGGAAACGGAAACGGCCGGAAACATCGGATCTTGCGGATTGCTCCGCTAGGAGGAAAACTCCGCCCGCATCGAGCCGTGATTTCTTTGGGAACAGCCTCGGGAGGCATGAGCGCCCCGAGGCTGGTCCCTTTCAATAAGCTCGTTGCGATTGGAATCGTCCCGTCCTCGGAGCGATCCGCCCGATCAGTTGTTTCCGGCCGTTTCCGTTTCGCACGCTGGTTTGGATGCTAGACCAGAGGAAGCATCCGTCCCGGTGATAGCGTCGCGTCAGGGTATGATCTGGGCCTTCCCCGACATCGCCTTGTTGTACGTCGCGACGTCGTCGCGCATCACGCGATCGTAGTCTTTCTTCGCCTCGGTGAGCTGCTTCTCGAGCATCGCCAGCACGCCAAGCGATGCATCGGTCGGGCGGAACTCGGCGCCACCGGCCACGTCGCCCGCGCCCGTCCCGACCTCACCCGACAGCCACACGAGGTTCATGTAGATCTTGTACGACTCGACGTACCACTTGTCGTCGCTGTGCATCTCCGTCCGCGACAACAATTGGAGCTCGACGTCGAACAGCTTCTTATTCAGCGCGTCCACTGCGGCAACGGCCTCCGCATCGCCACTCGACTTCTTGCGCTGATCCTCGAGCTGCTTCCGCATGATCTCGATGCGATTGATCATCGCCGCGCTGCTGTTCATCGCGTCGCGAATTCGAAGCTGCGCCTTCGTCGACGCCACGAGATCCGCCATCGACATCGTGGTTTCGGTCGCGCGCGTCACGGTGAAGCGTTCGGCGGGCGTCGTCGTACCGTGGGAGGCGAGGCGCACGGAGTAGCGACCGGGAAGAGCGACTGGTCCCGTGTTCAGCGGGCCATCGATGCCCCAGTGCACGATCGGGCGAACCTGCTTCCCCTTGAACCGGGGCTCCTCCCAGATGTGCGGGTTGTCCGGCGCAACCGTTCGGAGGTCCACCTTGGTGGGGGCGTCGTAGCGCAGGTCCCATGTCACGCGATTGAGGCCCGCGCGCGTCTTGGCATGCAGCGTACGGATCACCGTGCCGGTGGAATCCAGGATCTCGAGCGTCGCCGGCTCCTGCGACGCCGTCGGGACGGCGAATGTGAAGTCGGCGTAGCCGCCGCGCGCCTCGCGGTATCCCGCGCGCGGTGGGTACAGCCTAACGCTACCATCGGTCGCCCGTGCCGGCGTCGCCGCGGTTGGCCCGTTGCCGGCCTCGTTCTCGTCGTCGGCGACGACCGAGGGTGTCGCTCCGAGCTCCAGCGCCGTGATGTCGCGCAGGACGTAGATGCCGCGTCCGTACGTCGACACGACGACGTCATGCCAGCGCGCCTTGGGCATCGCGATCCACGTGACCGGTGATGCGGGCAGGCCCGCCTTGATGCGCGTCCAGTGGGCGCCGTCGTCGCGGGAGTAGTAGAATCCGTTCCCCGTTCCCGCGAACAGCATCCCGCGCTTGTTCGGGTTCTCGGCCACCGACATCACGTAGGTGAGTGGACCGCCTGTGGGCAGGTCGCCTGTGATCTTCGCCCACGTGCGGCCATAGTCCGTCGTCTTGTACAGGTACGGCTCGCGGTTGTCCATCATGTGGAAGTCGACCGTGACATACGCCGTGCCCGCGTCGAACACCGACGGCGCGATCTGACGAATCGTCCCCCACACCGGGAGTCCCGTGATGTTCTTGGTGACGTTCGTCCACGTTGCCGCGCCGTCGCGTGTGAGCCAGAGCTGGCCGTCGTTCGTGCCGGCCCAGATCAGCCCCCGACGAATCGTCGACGGCGCGATCGCGAACACGACCTCGCCGTAGAACTGGCCGAGGTTATCGCCGATGATCCCGCCAGAGAAGACGATGCGGGATGAGTCGCGCGTGGAGAGGTCGGGGCTCGTGACTGCCCAACTCTGCCCGCCGTTCGATGTCTTGAAGATGACCTGGCAGCCGTAGTAGACGGTCTTCGGGTCGAACGGGTCGACGGCGAGCGGCGGCGTCCAGTGGCACCGGTACTTGAGCTCGTTAGGCGGGGAGTCCAGCGTGTGGATCCACGGTCCTACCGAGCGCGCCCGCTTCGTCTTGGCATCCCAGCGCGTGACGGTTGCGCCGTAGCACGACGACCAGACGATGTCGGGATTGCTTATGTCGGGGATGGTGAACCCGGATTCGCAGCCGCCGAGCCCGTGGTCCCACGTGCTGCCGCCGCCGCCGAAGCCGCCACCACCGCCGCCCTCGCCTTGTCCGGCGGTGTCGGCCGCGGCGCGCCGAGCGGCGCTGTCGCCCGGCGACGTGACCGGAGGCGGGTTGCCTCGCGCGCCACCCGTCGTATCCGGCGCGCCCGTGGAGTCACGAGCGGCACCCCGGCCGCGCTGCTGCTTCACGCTGTTCTCTCCGGCTTCCGGCGCGCTGCTGGGCCCGCGCATCGTCCCGTTATCCTGCCGATTGCTGTAGACGTAATACGGCACCTGCTCGTCCACGGCGACGTGATACATCTGGCCTATGGGCAGCGTGACCTCCTTGAATGTGCGCCCGTGGGTCCAGGTGATGCCCGCTCCGCCGTCGCCCGTCTCAGCCCAGTTGTCCGGGTTTTTCGGATCCATCCAGATGTCGTGGCAGTCGCCGCAACCGCGGTCCGAGATCGGAAACGTCTGACCGCCATCCATCGACCGGCGGAAGGTGCTGCTGGCGATCAGCACCTCGTTTTCGTTCCGTGGGTTGACCTCGATGCGGATGTAGTAGCCTGCTCGCCCGATGAGCTGGCGGTCCCAGCTCACCGTCTTCCACGTCGTGCCGGCGTCGTCGGAGCGCCAGAGCGAGCCCTGGTTCGCGGTTTGGATGAGCGCGAACATCCGCTTCGAGTTCGACGGCGCGATCGCGACGTCGATCTTCCCCACAGGCGACTTGGGCAGGCCGTTCTCGAGGTGGTTCCACGTCGTGCCGCCGTCGCGGCTCATGTACACGCCGCTGCCCGGTCCCCCGCTGAACATCCCCCACGTGTGCATGACGACTTCCCATTGACCGGCGATCAGCACGTTGGGGTCGTTGGCGTCAATCGCGAGCCCCGAGCAGCCGGTGCGCTCGTCCACGAACAGCACGCGCTGCCACGTCTTGCCGCCGTCGGTAGTGCGGAAGACGCCGCGCTCCTGCTGCGGCCCGGTCACGCGGCCTAACGCGCAGACGAAGGCGATGTCCGGGTTCGTGGGATGTAGGATGATGCGGCCAATGCGCCCCGTCTCGCGGAGCCCGACGTTCGTCCACGTCTTGCCGGCGTCGGTGGACTTGTACACGCCGTCGCCCGTGACGTCCGCGTCGCGGATCGTCCACGCCTCGCCGGTGCCGACCCAAACGACGGATGGCGCTGACGGCGAGACGGCAATCGCGCCGATCGCCTGTACGGGCTGCGCGTCGAAGACGGGCACGTACGTGAACCCGCTGTCGCTCGATTTCCACACGCCGCCGGAGGCGGCTCCCATGTACCAGGTCTTGGGATCGCCCACCACGCCAGACACCGCGGAGATCCGGCCGCCGGCGACGGGGCCGAGGAACTGGAAGCGGAGGGGGTCCTGGGCGGGTGTGGCCGTAGGCCGGGGACGCGGTTGAGCCGAGACGAATGAGGCAGAGACGGCTATGAGGAACGCGGCGGGGAGCAGTCGCATGTGTCGATGAAGCGTAGGCAGGGACGAGACGGGACAGATCGGATACGATATGCGGCCGTTGTCGTGGGCGCGAGGGGCGTGAAAAGGCGCCGTATAGAGTCAAAAGGCCCCATTCGAACCAATTTCGCGCCGATTTCACGTTAGGCAGTCAGCGAGCCCACGGGCGACGCACCGTGTACACCGGGATGGCCGTGATGCGGGCGCGCTGAATCGACAACAGGCGGCGCTTGCTCAGCCATCGCAGCGCCTCCTGGACCGCGCGCTTGGAGAGACCCGTGCCGGTCGCGAGGTCGAACAGGCTCACCTGTGCCGTATCCTCGCCCGCGGAGTGCGTGTGCCGCCAGAGATAGAGGTACACGAGAAACGCCGACGGCTGGCGATCGTGACCGACAATATCGGCCATGAGTGTGTCCACCACGTAGTCGTCGATTTCGATTGCGGGCATCCAGATGGTCCCCTCTTTCAGGACAACGGCGATCCCTCGCCCGGCGGCTCGGGATGACGAGCGCTATGGCAATGGCTGCCATAGTAACGATCACGCGCCTTGCACGGAAATATCGATGCGTGAGTATTGCGCCTCGCCACGAGTGCAGGACCGTCATCACTCACCGGAGGCTCCATGATCAAGGCCATCAAATTCGTCGGCGTGCCCGTGTCGGATCAACAGCGCGCGCTCGACTTCTACACGAAGACTCTCGGTTTCCGCGTCGTCACCGACCAGCCCTTCGACGACAAGCAACGGTGGATCGAGCTCGGCATTGGACGCTCGAGCTCCGGTCTCACGCTATTCACGCCCGAGGGCCAGGAGAACCGCATCGGGACATTCACCGGCATCTCATTCGTCGCCGACGACGTGATGGCGACGTGCAAGGAGTTGGCGTCGAAGGGCGTGACGTTCATCCAGGAGCCGCAGAAGGCCGATTGGGGTACCGCTGCGGTTTTCGCCGATCCAGATGGGAATCAGTTCGTGATCGGGTCCGCGTAGTGAATCTTGGCTCAGGGCTGTGGCTCCGTGCACCGCCGATCTGCGCCCGCCCGCGTCAGCGGCGGTCTGCGTTATCTGTGTATCCCTGCTTTTAAAGCTGGACCTAACGCGATACCCCGCGGTCAAGCGCTTACGTGCTGCCGGACCGACTCCATGAGCCGACCCATGTTCTCCGGCCCGAAGAACACCTCGCGCGGCGCCAGCGCCTCGATCGTCAGGAAGAACTGCCGCGTCGCCTCGGCGTTCCCGCGGAGCGCGGACCGCAGCATGCGTTCGGTCGTGGAGATCGGCGTAAACCGGGCGCGCTCGATGTTCACGTGGTAGTCGGGCATCGTCGCCTCGTTGCGCCGACGCTCGTACTCCGCGAGCGCGTCATCCAGATCGCGACGCCCGGACAGCCCCTCATGCACCGCGTTCGCCAGCAGCTCCGCGTCCCGGAACGCGTCGGTGATGCCTAACGCCAGATACGGATCCTTGTGACACCCGGCGTCACCGACGAGCGCCCACCCCGGCCCGAACGGCTTGCGGAGGAAGTTGCGGAGGTCTGTCGCCCCGTAGAAGCGGTCCGCGCGCCGGCCAGCGCGCACCCGATCGCCAAGGGGCGGAACGCCGTCGAGCGCCGCGAGGAACTGGCGCTCGATGTCCGCGCGCACCACCGACAGCTCCGAGATTTGCCAGGCCGCGAACACCGCGAACAGTCCGTCGTTCGTCGGGAACGCGAAGATCGCCCGCCCGTGTCGATCGTGGAGTTCCAGCGTGTCGCTCGGCACGTCAGACCAGTAACTGAAGTACCAACACGTAAGCGACGGTTCCTGTTGGTACTCCGGCGCCGACACTGCGCGAGCCACGTGCGAGTTGCGGCCGTCCGCGCCGATCGTTAGGGTCGCCCGCTCGGTCACCGATGTGCCCGTGCGACGATCGCCGCCTCGGATCCCCGTGACCCGATCGCCCTCCATCGTCAGCGATT
>DATCGG010000462.1:0-2102 GCA_036509075.1 Gemmatimonadaceae bacterium | reverse complement strand
GCCGGTTTTCGGAAACGTGCTGGCAACCTCGGCGAGGGCGAGCGCGCCGCACATGGCGAGCAGCCCGCCAACGACCCAGACCCCGAGCATGGCACCCGGCCCCGGTAGCCGGTTCGCGATTCCCGCCGGCGACCGGAATATCCCCGATCCGATGGTGATGCCGACGACGACGGTGATCGCCCCGAACAGGCCCAGGCGTCGCGGGAGACTCTCGTTTCCGGTTGCAGTGGCTGGCATGTGCCTATGGTATACCGGGACGCACCTCGGCGCGAGCCGTGCAGAAGTCAGGATGGTTGCAGCGTCCGGGACGGTTGAATCGAGCCCTGAGACCGTACACTTTTCGGCGTGACTTTCGCACACCACATGGGGTTTTCGCGCGGTCGGACACGGCTGCACGTGTCCACCGGGTCGCCTGAATGACCATTCGAACCGCGCTGTTCTGGATAGCCGCCGCCTGCTGCGTCGTCGCCGAGTTTGCCATTCTTCGCTCCCTGCTCGTTGGGCGAGCGAGGAAAGCCGAACAGCAGAACGAAGGCGGGGCGGTTGGTACGCGAAACAGCCGGCCGGTGGAAGTAGCCTGGGCGCTGCTGCCAGCGGTTGGCCTTCTTCTCGTCCTGTACCTGACGTGGCGAGCCGTCGAGCGACCATC
This sequence comes from Gemmatimonadaceae bacterium, assembly GCA_036509075.1. GTDB lineage: Bacteria > Gemmatimonadota > Gemmatimonadetes > Gemmatimonadales > Gemmatimonadaceae > JAJKIV01. The sequence continues at coordinate 1,453 of DATCGG010000462.1, read as the reverse complement.
GACGCGGCCATTGGATATCGGTCGCGCCAGCGCGACCATCGGAGCGTGAGATGAACGCCTTGCGGCGTCTTTCGATTTTGTCGTTGATCCTCGGCATAGGGCAGGTCGTGTTCGGGGCCATTGTGCGCATCACCGGTTCGGGCCTCGGCTGCGGTGATCATTGGCCGAAGTGCGAGGGACACTGGTTCCCGCCGCTCGACCGACCCGACCTCATCATCGAGGTGTCGCATCGCTACATCGCGGCCACGCTGTCGGTCGCGATCGTCGCGCTGCTCGTCGTTGCCCTGCTGAAACCCAGCACACCGGGTGTTCGCGGGAGAGGCGGCGTGCTTCGCGCAGCGTCGCTCGCAGCGACGCTCGTGGTGATCGCGGCGCTGTTCGGTGCCGTGACCGTGAAGCTCGAGCTCGGGAACAAGCTCGTGATCGTCACGCACCTCGCCATCGCGATGACGCTGCTCGCGGTGCTCGTTTCCGCCGTCATGCGAACAGGGGGACTTGGCGCGGGACGCGCGGAGGTGGGCACGGCGTCCGCGAGAACATGGCGCGGGGCGCGGGCAGCCCTTGCGTTGACGTTCGTCGTGCTCGTGATGGGGGCGTTCACCGCCCACGTACCTGGCGCGAACGCATCGTGTGTTGGGTTTCCACTCTGTCGCGGCTCGCTCGTGCCAAGCGGCACGCAGCACATCCAGCTGACGCACCGCATCCTCGCGTTTCTGCTGTTCTTTCACCTGCTTGGCGTCGCCGTCGGCGTGATGCGACGACGCGAAGCGCCGTTGATCGTTCGGGCGGCGTTCACGGCGTTTGGCCTGGTACTCGTGCAGCTCTTGGTAGCAGCCGCGCTGGTGGAGATGCAGCTACCGGCGCTGGTTCGTTCGCTGCATCAGGCGGTCGGGACACTCGTGTGGGTGTCGGTGGTCATTCTCGCGATGCTGAGCCGTCGAGGTGCACTTGGCATCGGTGTGCCGGCGCGAGTCGCGTCCCCACGCCCAACGCTCGTGGCGGCAGAGGTCGCGACGTGACGCACACCACACTCGAACAGACGCGTCAGGCGAGCCTAACGCGTGACCTCATCGCCCTGACGAAGCCGCGGATCATCTCGCTGCTGCTCGTGACGACGATCGCGCCGATGTTCGTCGCCGGAACGCCGTCAGTGAGCCTGGTGGTGCTGGTGGCGATTGGCGGCTACCTCATGGCGGGCGGGGCGAACGCGGTGAACATGTATCTCGACCGCGACATCGACGACCGGATGGCGCGGACGCGTCTGCGTCCCATTCCAAGCGGGCGCATGACGCCGCCGGCCGTGCTCGCGTTCGGCGTCGCGCTGGCGTGCGCGGCCACCTGGATGCTCGCGCGCTTCGTGAACGTGCTCACGGCGGCGCTCGCCCTCGCCGGCTTCTACTTCTACGTGTTCATCTACACGCGGTGGCTCAAGCGGTCCACCCCACACAACATC
>DATCGG010000461.1:0-33803 GCA_036509075.1 Gemmatimonadaceae bacterium | reverse complement strand
CATCCCCGGCCGAGTACTTTCGAGCACACGGCTCGCTCCGCGTCGAAGCCGGGTACGAGCAACCGGAGTGGATCCACTGGGACGACGAGACCTACCGCGGTGATGCGTACGCGACGTACGGGTGGGGGTGCAACGTCGCGGAGGTGGAGCTAGACCCGGTGACGTTCGAGGTGCGACCGGTCAGGCTCACGGCCGTCGTGGACGTGGGCAAGGCCATTCATCCGGCGCTCGCCATCGGGCAGGTCGAGGGCGGGACGGCGCAGGCCATCGGGTACGCCCTGCTCGAGCATGTAGTCATGCGCGATGGTGCGATGGCGAACGGGCAGCTGACCAACTACGTGATCCCGACGACGCTCGACACGCCGCCGATTGACGTGGTCCTGGTGGAGAATCCCTACCCGGGCGGGCCGTTCGGCGCGAAGGGGCTCGGCGAGCTCCCGATCGACGGCCCGGCCCCGGCGATCGTGAACGCAATCCGAAGCCTCGGGATCGACGTGCGCGAGATTCCCGCCCTCCCGGAGGTCCTTCTTCGGGAATCCGCCCGTGCGCCGGGTTTCGCTGTCGCCGGGCAGCGCGGACCGACCGCCACGGCGGGACGTTAGGCATGCAGTTCACGCTCAACGGTCGGGAGGTCGATGTCGCCGCGCATCCGATGCGCCGCCTGCTCGACGTGCTCCGAGAAGACTGCGAGCTGACCGGAACCAAAGAGGGGTGCGGGGAAGGTGAGTGCGGAGCGTGCACGGTCCTCGTCGATGGTCAGGCGGTCGTCTCGTGCCTCGTTCCGTTCGCCCAGGTCGAGGGCCGCGACGTCCGCACGATCGAAGGCGCCGACGCGCAGGCGTTGCAGCGCGCGTTCATGGACCAGATCGGCGCGCAGTGCGGCATCTGCACGCCCGGCATGATCATGGCAGCGCTATCACTCGGCCCGGACCCGACGCGCCGGCAGATGCAGGACGCCCTCGCCGGCAACCTGTGTCGGTGCACGGGTTACGAGGCGATCTTTCGCGCGATCAGCGCGGCGAAGCGCGCGAGCCGACGGACCCCGTTAGGCGTGGAGCCCATCGCGTGAGATCGGCCGTATCGGCGCTCGAGCTGCGACGGCCTCGATCGATCCGCGAGGCACTCACCATGCTGCGCGATGACGGACCGCTCGTGCCGCTGGCCGGTGCGACGGACCTCTATGTCGCGCTGAACTTCGGCACGCTCGCCGCTACGCGCTTCATCGATTTGTGGCCGCTCGAACCGCTGCGGCGCATCGAAATGCGTGGCGAGGCGCTGGCGCTCGGAGCGCTCGTCACGTACACGAGCCTGACGCGGTCGCGCCTCGTGAGGCAGCGTCTTCCCATGCTCGTGGACGCAGCCCGTTTGGTGGGCGGCGTTCAGATTCAGAACCGCGGGACGATTGGCGGAAACATTGCGAATGGCTCGCCAGCGGGTGATACGCTTCCAGTGTTCGCGGCGGTGGATGCGGTGGTCGTAATGCGGAGCGCGAGCGGCGAGCGCCGGATCCCGTTCGTGGAGTTCTACTCGGGCTATCGAACCACCGTGCTTCGGCCGGATGAGCTCATCGTCGCCGTCGAAGTGCCGGCAGTCCCGGGCACGCAGTGGTTCCGCAAGGTCGGGACGCGGGCAGCCCAGGCGATCTCGAAGGTCGTCATCGCCGCGGTCCGGAGTGAGTCACCGCGAGTGGCGTTAGGCTCGGTGGGGCCGGTCGTCGTGCGGGCCCGCATGGCCGAGCAGGCACTTGCTGCCGGCCAGGGGATCGAGGCCGCGGCCGCGGCGCTCCAGGCGGAGATCACGCCGATCGACGACGTGCGGTCGACGGCCGAGTATCGTCGGGCCGTGGCCGGGAACCTTCTGCGGCAGTTCTGGATGCAGGCGAGCGGATGACGCGTCTGGCTGCCTAACGGTTGCTGGAGCGGAGCAGCGCACCCACCCCCGCCGGCGACAGGGGCTTGGAAAACAACAAGCCCTGCCCGAACTCGCACTTCAAGCGCAGCAGCTCGGCAACCTGCTCCTCGGCCTCGATCCCCTCCGCGACCGTCCGCAGACGCATTGACTTGCCCAAGGCTAGCACAACATGCGCAACGCTCACTCCGCCGCCCGTCCTGCCCACGCGGTCGATGAACGCCTTGTCGATTTTCAGAATGTCGACGGGGATTCGCGGCAGCTGGTGGAGCGCGGCGTGACGAGCACCAAAGTCATCGATCGCGATTCGAATGCCGAGTGACTTGAGCGACTGGAGGCGTGCGAGCGCGGTACCGGCATCATCCAGCAGCACGGCGTCGGAAACCTCCAGGACGAGCCGTCGCGGATCGAGCCCGGAATTCTCGAGCGCGTTCGCCACGTCGGCGACGAGTGACGGCTGCCGGAGCTGCGCGCGCGAAACGTTGACCGTGAGCGTCAGAGCACGTGCGCTTGGCACCTGATCCTGCCACCGCTTCACCTGTCCACACGCCTGCTCGAGCACCCAGCGCCCGAGCGCAGGGGAAATCCCCAGCTCGTCGGCGACGGGGAGGAACGTCGACGGCGGAATGTCGCCTCGCGTGGAATGCCGCCAACGCAGCAGCGCCTCGACCCCAGCGATCCGGCGGCTATGGAGGATGACGATTGGCTGATATTCGATATCGAATGCGTGCGCGTCGACGGCCGTGCGCAGCTCGGCCTCGAGCTCGACGCGGTCGATCAACGATGTCCGGATACGCTCGGAGAATACCTCGCACGCCCCACGTCCGCGGCGCTTCGCGGCCGCCAGGGCGGCGTCGACGTTCTGCATCAGCGTGTCGGCGTCGTCATCCGGTGTCGCCCTGGCGATCCCGGTGCAAGCGCTGATCGTAATCTCGCGGTCATCGATCGTGATCGGTCGCGCGATGGCCTCGCTAATACGCTCGCTGACCTGCACGAAGTTGCTCTCCTCCGCCATGTCCTCGAGCAGCAGGCCGAATTCGTCAGCGCCAAGCCGAGAGGCGGTGTCGCCTCCTCGGAGTGTGGAGTTCAACCGCGCGGCGACTGCCGCCAACACGCGATCGCCAGCGCCGAAGCCGAACGCGTCGTTGATCGCTCGGAACCCATCGATGTCGAGCAGCATCACCGCGACCGGCCGCTCGTGACGATGTGCCCGCGCGAGCGCGTGCGTCAGCCGGTCTCGAAGGAGAACGTGCGTGGGTAGTCCGGTGAGCGGATCGCGCAGGTCCGGGGTATCACTCTGCGAGACGTCGCTGCCTGGCCCCGCGTCCTGACCCGCGTTGGCATCGGAAGTCGTGGGCGCTCGAGCAACCGTCTGCCCATCTGGCGGTTGGAGTTCCAGGGCGGCCTCGGGGAGCGCTGTCCGGGCGCGCGCGAGCGCGAACACGATCGCCGCACACCCGATCGCGTAGACTCCGACTCCGAAGGCGAGGATTCCCGGCGCGGCGCCGGCCACGTACAACGTGGCCGCGAGAGACACGCCGAGGACACCGAGGATGAGGGAAACTGCACGTGACTGACGGATCAGTGAATCGGTGACGAGAGCCACGAAGTTCGATTGCGAAGGGCGAAAGGGATCTCGCGGTGGTCGCGCGCTTGGTAGACGCTTGCGCCCCCTGCCGCGCCACGTTCGAAAACGCACATTTACTCCATGAGTTTTCCGCACCTCGAGTTCGGCTCCCCGTGGGTCTTGTTGCTGCTCTTGCTGCTGCCCGCATGGTGGCTCTGGCGGCGCCGTCGTCGCCCGGCCGCCATCGTGTTCTCGCGTGTCAGCGTGCTGGCGAACGGACCGCGGGCCGGCCGCGGCATCGCTCGCGCGCTGCTCGTCGCGCGGAATCTCGTTCTGGTCGGCTTGATCATCGCACTCGCGAGGCCGCGATCCGCTGGCCGGGCGGAACAGTCGACGACCGAAGGCATCAACATCGTCATCGCGTTCGACATCTCGAGCTCGATGCTGGCGGAGGACTTCCAGCCACAGAACCGGTTGGAGGTTGCACGCGACAAGGTGAAGCAGTTCATCGCCATGCGAAGCAGTGACCGCATCGGTGTGGTCGCGTTTTCCGGTGAGGCGCTGACCCAGGTGCCGCTCACGACCGATTATCCCGTGGTGATGGCGGCGGTGGACAACCTCCAGCCCGGCCAACTCGAGGACGGCACGGCGATTGGCACCGCGATCGCGACGGCCGCGAATCGGCTCCGCGACGCTCCGGGAAATTCGCGCGTCGTCGTCCTGCTCACCGACGGGGTGAACAACCGGGGATCGATCGACCCGCGAACGGCGGCGCAAGCGGCGGCCGCGTTCGGGGTGAAGATCTACACGATCGGTGTCGGGACCGAGGGGATGGCGCCCGTACCAGTTGGTCGCGGCGTATTCGGTCTGCGATACGAGAACCGGCCCGTCGAGATCGACGATGCCCTGCTCACCGACGTCGCCAAGCGCACCGGTGGACGCTACTTCCGCGCGAGAGATGCGGTGGCGCTACAGCGGATCACAGAGGAGATCGATCGCCTCGAGCGCACGCCCGTTCGAACCCGAGTGTACACGCGCTACTCGGAGTTGTACCGTTGGCCGCTCGGGATCGCGCTCCTTGCGCTCGCCCTCGAGCTTTCGCTGGCGGCGTGGCGCGGCCCGCTGCCGTAGCCGGGCGCAGGATCGTCGTTATAGCAACTTCTTCCAGAGCAGCACTGCCACAAGCCCTCCGCCGAGCACTAGCTGCAGCACGAGCATCACCCAGAAGCCGTGCGGGTAATGGGAAAGCGGGATCTCCACGAAGTTCATCCCCCACATCCCGCTGATCACCACGAACGGCACGCTGAGCGTCGCGATCACGGACAACCCCTTCGTGATCGAACCGAGCCGGTTCGACACCTGGGTCAGGTAGCTGTCGAGCGTGCTGCTCAGGAGCTCGCGGAAGGTGTCCAGCGAGTCGTTGATGCGCAGCACGTGATCGTACACGTCCCGGAAATACAGCTGCGACTCGGCGGGCAGCAGCGGGGTCGGCCGGTTGGTGAGCACGTTGAAGACCTCACGCTGCGGAGCGAGATAGCGGCGCAGCGAGAGCACCATTCGCTTGAGCGCGAAGATGTCGCGCAGCGCGCTCTCATCGAACCGTTCGAAGACACGCGACTCGAGCCCGTCCACGAACTCGTCCACGCGATCGAGGATTGGGAAGAACGCGTCGATCGCCGTATCGCAGACGGAGTGCGCGAGTCGGGCCGGTCCGCGGTCGAAAAGATCGGGGCTTCGTCGGATCAGGTCCGCAACCGTCTCGATAGTCTGTGAGAAGCCTGCGTGGACCGTGACCACGTAGTTGGCGCCAAGGAAGATGTACAGGTTCTCGGTTTCGAGATCGTAGGGGTCGGTGGTCGTATCGCAGAACCGAACGGCGCGGAGGACGATGAAGAGGTAGCCATCGTATGCCTCGATCTTGACCCGGCTGTTCGGGTTGAGCGTGTCTTCGATGGTCAGCGGGTGGAAGTGCAGCAGCTTCTCGAGGATCGCATGCTGATGGCGGCTCGTGCTGTCGATATCAATCCAGAGCTTCGTCGCGCTGTCGGCGAGTGCGTCGCGGATCTCGCGCGGCGGAATGTCCCACGAGATCCGTCCGCTGGCGTCGCGCAGGACACTGTGGGGCACGTGCCGACCCGCCGCGGGGGTCTCCGACGGCGTCGTTAGGCTCGGGGCGCGCGCTGGCGTGGACACGATGATGGCGAGGCAGTCGAGACGGTCAGAACGTTGGAGGCTGGCAGGGCGGCCCGGACCCCAGCGCCCGGCCGACCGGCTACCGCCTAAGCTACTGTTCCCACAGCCCACCGGGAGGCGTACGACCGCTGTCAGAGCCATGTCAGACTACTTGTCAGGCGGTGGATGCCGCCACGACATAGAGGCGGACATGGTGTAGCCCGAAGCATCTCCCGGCCGTCGGTGCCAGTCCGTTCCAGTTCGCCGCCGCCGGTGCTATCCTGCGATATGCCCAGCTTGCCGACACGTCACGTTGCCGCGCCGCGCATCACGCTGCTGGTCGGGCTGCTCTCGCTGACCGTGGTGCTCGCGGCGTCGCTCGCGTACGAGGCGCACGATGCGGCCCGGTCGCACCGGGTCACGGCGGAACGTGCGCTCCGGGATTACGCCTCGGTGGCGGCGTGGGAGTACGTTGCGAACGTCCAGGAGCGACTGGGCACGGCCGCGAGCGAAATCCTGTCGCCCGTCACCAGTGTCCGTGCGAGCTCGCCGTACGAGCTGCTTGCCTCGCCCGACCTGCTGACATCGCCGTCACGCGATGTGCTCGTGTGCCGACCGGCCGAGGGGGACTCCGAACGCGTGGTGTTCCGCGTGGACCTTCGCGACGGGTCAGTCGCTCTGGGCGCCGCGACCGCCGACACCCAGTTCGTCACGTGGCTTCGTGATACCGTGGTGACGCATACGCGGCTCCGGTATCGACCAGAGATGCGATACGCTGCCCTCGCTGACGCGGCGCATGCGCCGGGGCGGGTCGTCTTCTACGCCATCCGCTACGCGCAGCACGGCGCGCCGCTGGCGGCGTACGGATTCACCAGCTGCCCGCGCGCCATCGCAGACGGCGTCCTGCGGGACGTGATGAGCACGCACGTCCTCCTGCCTGGCTCGGTCACCGGTGGCGTGGCCAACGACTCGCTGCTCGTCGTCACGGTAAGCGACGCCAGCGGACGTGAATGGTTCCGATCTCGTCGATCACCGGTCGTCGGCGCCGCGCCATCGCCGTATGCGAGCGAAGTGGCGCTCGATGGCGCCGGCGTTCCCTTGGTCGTTCGAGCGACGCTGCGCGCGAGCGCTCCCGAGATTCTCCTGGTTGGCCGGCCAACCGGGTCGCGGCTTCCCATCTTGTTAGGCTTGCTGGCGCTCACCGCGGCGCTGGCCTCCGTTGCGCTCATGCAGCTGCGGCGCGAGCACGAGCTCGCGCGCCTGCGCGCGGACTTCACGTCGAGCGTCTCGCATGAGCTCCGGACGCCACTCGCGCAGATCCTGTTGTTCGGCGAGACGCTTCAGCTCGGACGCGTGCGCTCCGACGCAGATCGTCGCCTCGCGGTGGAGAGCATCGTGCACGAGGCCCGGCGCCTCATGCGCATGGTCGACAACGTGCTCCATTTCGCGCGGACCACCGAAGGTCGCGTGCAACTGGAGGTTGCACTCACGGAGTTGGGTCCGCTCGTGGAATCCATTGCGGCCACGTTCGCGCCGCTCGCGGCGGAGCGCGGGTCTCATGTCGTTACCGACGTTCGCGAATCGGTTGTCGCGAGCGTCGACAGTAACGCGGTGCGACAGATCGTGCTGAACCTGCTCGACAACGCACTCAAATTCGGCCCGCCGGGCCAAACGGTCAGGCTCATCGTCGACCGAGTGGATTCACGCGCGCGGTTGGCGGTGGAAGACCAAGGCCCGGGGATCCCGGTGATGGATCGCAGCCGGATCTGGAGTCCGTATGTACGGCTTCGGCGCGAGACGAGCGTAGCGCACGAAGGAAGCGGTATTGGGTTGGCGGTCGTTCGCGAGCTGACCGCGCTGCACCGCGGCGAGGCGTACGTGGAGGAAGCGGCTGGCGGCGGCGCGCGTGTCGTCATCGAGCTGCCCACCGGAGTGGCCATCCACGAGCCGGCCGACCTCTCGGCGCCGAAGCGCCCGCGGCCGCTCGACCGGTCGATGGAAGGCATCGACCGCCGCCGGTGGACACCGGCCGCACGCTGGCGCCCGAAAGGTGGTCCTAACTCGGCCAACCGCTCGTGAGCATGCCCACGGTTCTTCTCATCGAGGATAACGAGAAGCTCGCCCGGGGACTGCAGAGTAACCTCGAGTTCGAGGGCTACAGCGTCCTCTGTGCGAACGATGGCGCGTCGGGCCTGTCGCTCGCACGGCAGAAGCGGGCCGACATCATCGTGCTCGATCTGATGTTGCCGGACACCGATGGGTATCGCGTGTTGCGGACGCTGCGCGATGACGGCGATACGACGCCGGTGCTCGTGCTCACCGCGCTCGGTGAGGAAGCCGACAAGGTACGCGGCTTCCGCTTCGGGGCGGACGACTACGTGACCAAGCCGTTCGGACTGATGGAGCTTCTCGCGAGGATCGACGCCCTGTTGCGTCGTGCGACTCGGCCTAACGGGGAAGCGCCGCGCGCGACGTCAGAGTCTCCGTCGGGGTTCGGCGACGTGCACGTCGACGCGGCGAGGCACATGGTGACGCGCCGAGGCGCGCCTGTACCGCTCCGCCCGAAGGAGTATGACCTGCTGGTGGCGCTGCTCCGGCGTAACGGTCAGGTGGCGACTCGGATCGAGCTACTCAAGGAAGTGTGGGGCTATGACGACTCCGTGATGAGTCGAACGGTGGACACGCATATCGCCGAGCTACGCCGGAAGCTCGAGAGCGACCCCGCGAATCCGAGGCACATTCTGACGGTGCTTAAGACGGGATATCGGCTGAGTCGCGAATAGGCTGAAACGACGCAACAGAACAGGTTACTGGTAGTGGTAATTGGTTATTTGAACCCTCGGGATGCCCAACTCGCCGTCGAAAGGCTTCCCGAGGGTTCAATTCACTGATAACCAATTCCATTAACCAATTACCTGTTCTGTTGCGCTGTTGCCTAACAAGCTTCCCACTCCGGCCGTACAGCGCTCTCACGGCACCCGGACGCACGTTGGCGCAAGCGCATCCCACTTTGGCTGAGAGTTTCGGTTCCCATCTGCCCGCCTTCGGCGGGCTCCCGCCCGTTCCCGGTTCCCACTCTCTGCCATGTCGATCTTTACGAAGAAATCCGTCGCGGAGCTCCGTCTCGAGGCCGACAAAGGCACGCTGCGCCGGTCGCTCGGGAGGCTCAACCTCACCGCGTTAGGTGTCGGGTCGATCATCGGCACGGGCATCTTCGTGCTCACGGGCACGGCGGCGTCGCAGAACGCCGGCCCGGCGCTCGTCATCTCGATGGTGATCGCCGGCATCGCCTGCGCCTTCGCCGGCCTGTGCTACGCCGAGCTCGCGTCCATGATCCCGGTGGCCGGCAGCGCGTACACGTACGCCTACGCGACCGTCGGTGAGGTGTTCGCCTGGATCATCGGGTGGGATCTCATCCTCGAATACGCGCTCAGCATGTCGACGATCGCCGTCGGGTGGTCCGGCTACTTCGTGAGCCTCATGCGCGATCTCGGATGGGATGTCGCGGCGGCCCTCACGGCGTCGCCCGGCGTGCCCGTCGCATTGGCGCAGGGGGGAGTCATCGCCGGTGTGTTCAACGTGCCCGCGGCGGTGATCGTTCTGCTCGTGACAGCGCTCCTCGTCATCGGCATTCGTGAATCGGCGAACACCAACACCCTGCTCGTCGTCATCAAGAGTGTCGTGCTGGTGATCTTCGTGGCGGCGGGCATTGCGTACGTGCGACGCGAGAACCTCACCCCGTTTATTCCGCCTAACACTGGGGAGTTTGGGCACTTCGGATGGAGCGGTGTTCTCCGTGGCTCCGCGGTGATGTTCTTCGCGTACATCGGATTCGACGCCGTCTCGACCGCTGCGCAGGAGGCAAAGAATCCGCAACGCGATCTGCCGTTCGGAATTCTGGTCTCGCTCGCATTGTGTACGGTTCTGTACATCGCCGTCGCCATCGTGCTCATCGGGATCGTCCCGTATACGAAGCTCAACGTCGCGGACCCCATCGCGGTCGGGATCGAGGCAACCGGCCTGACGTGGTTCAGTCCCGTTGTCAAAGTCAGCGCCCTGTTCGGTCTCTTCAGCACGATGCTCGTACAGCTCCTTGGCCAGACGCGCATCTTCTTTTCCATGAGCCGAGATGGGTTGCTGCCCCCGCTCTTCGGCCGCGTTCATCCGAGGTTTCGTACACCACACCTCAGCACCATTCTGACCGGATCCGTCGTGGCGGTGGCCGCGGGTCTCCTGCCACTGACCACGCTCAGTCAGCTCGTGAGCATGGGGACACTGCTCGCCTTCACGCTTGCGTGCATCGGCATCGTCATCCTGCGCCGCACGTCGCCGTCACTCGAGCGTCCGTTCAGGACTCCCGGAATGCCCTGGGTGCCGGCGCTGGGAGCGCTGGCCTGCGTCGTCCAAATGGTCGGATTGCCATGGGAAACGTGGGCGCGCCTCATTATCTGGCTCGTGGTGGGCATGCTGGTGTACGTCGCCTACGGCCGCCATCACGCGGTTGCGGTGAGGGACCGTACCATTCCGCAGCACGCGGCCGCCGATTGACCGCGTCCGCCCGGGAAGGGCAGGCGTCGGGCAAAGTCCCGCTCGCGTCAGGCAAACGCCGATAGCCGTGACCTGACTTACGAATTAACCGTCGTGGAAGGATGATCGCCGCCATTGGGCGTACCTTCCGCGAGGGGGTCGAAGAAGTCGGACGCGCCGGCGGATTCGTCGCCGAGAGCGCGGGCGCATCGCGCGATGTGGGCACGTGGCTCCCGCGTGTCACCATGCACGCGCGAATGCTCGGCGTCGATTCGCTGCCAATCGCGCTCTTCATCGCACTGTTCACCGGCATCGTGCTCGCGCTTCTCGCGAGCTACTCGATCACCGGTGCCGTGCCGCTCTACTTCGTCGGCACGCTCGTCGAGAAAACGATCACCATGGAGCTCGCTCCGGTTCTCACGGGCCTCGCGCTCGCTGGCCGAGTGGGAGCGAACATCGCCGCCGAGCTCGGGACGATGCGCGTCACGGAGCAGATCGACGCGCTCGAGACGCTGTCGTACGACCCCTATGCGTACCTCGTCGTCCCCCGCGTGATCGCCGGGACGGTGATGTTCCCGATCGTGGTCGGCCTCGCCATGGTCGTCGGCGTCGTCGCGGGTTGGGTGGCATCTGTTCTTCTGCTCGACCTGTCGTCGCCGGACTTCGTGAAAGGCCTTCGCCTCTTCTTCACCGCCTTCGATGTTCGGTACGGCCTCGTGAAGTCGGCCAGCTTCGGCGCCGCCGTGACGCTGATCGGCTGCATGACGGGCATGCGCGCGGATGGTGGCGCGCAGGGCGTGGGCCAGGCCGCGACTCGCGCGGTCGTGTATTCCGCGATCACGATCCTCGTGCTCGACGCGTTCTGGGCCACTGTCTGGCTGCTCGGAAAGTCGCGATGAAGCGCACGAACGATTTCGTCGTCGGCCTGACGATCGTGTTAGGCGCGGTCACCATTGTGGGAACGACGCTGTGGGTGAAGCAAACGGACCTTCGGAACAAGCACGACCGGATCACCGCCCGCTTCCGCGATGTCGGGAGCGTGCGCATTGGGGCTGCGGTCGTGCTGCGCGGCGTGGAAGCAGGGCGCGTGCAGCGCATCGAGCTCGGACGCGACGGATGGGTCGAGGTCACGATGGCGTTGGACCAGAACGTCCCGTTGCCGACCGATCCGGTTGTGCTCTTGAACGAGTCCAGCTTGTTCGGCGAGTGGCAGGCGACGATCACGGACGAATCGGCGATCCCGCGCGACGAAGCCGTCTCGCGTCAGATCGCGGACTCGCGGAAGGGCGCCGGCGAGCTGCTTCCGGGCGCGACGCTGCCCGACATCGCGCAGCTCACCGCGGTCGCGGGCCGCATCGCGGGAGACGTCGCGTCGGTGGCAAGTCGAGTCGAGGTCGCGTTCGACGATCAGGCGGCGCGCGAGCTCCGCGGGTCGATCAAGAACTTCGCGACGCTCTCTGCCGCCCTCGCGCAGACCGTCCGCGTCCAGTCATCGAACCTCGACAAACTCTCGGCCGACCTGCGGCTTGGCATGAATCGCATCGCCAACTCGGCCGAAACGGTGCAGCGCGTCGCGGAGCGTGTCGATTCGTCGACCGCCACCGGCGAGGTCCGGCGCATCGTGAGCGATGTCGCCGCCGCGGCTGCTCAGCTCAAGGACGCGAGCGAGGAGGTTCGCACGATGTCGAAGCAGCTCGGTCGGTCTCAGGGAAAGCTCGAGTCCCTGCTGTCGAGCACCGACTCCGTGATGGACAAGATCAACGCCGGGCAGGGGTCGGTAGGTCTCCTGGTCAACGACCCGGGCCTCTACCGGAACAGCGACTCGCTCGTGACGGAGCTCCGAGACCTCATCCAGGACTTCAAGGCACACCCGAAGAAGTACGTCAACGTTCGGGTGTTTTAGGGTGCTGCGAATAGCAACGCTCCGCGTGTTTCGCCACATGCGTCGGCCTGGCGCTTCGGGGGCCTGACGAGAGCACTCCCATCCGATTCGCGGTGCGAGTGATCGACCCGACACACGTGGCGTGCGTGACCTCACGAATCCACGGATCGGTTCTGCGAATTCGGTGGTGAGCCCTTCGTGGTACCGACGTTGCCTAACGGACGTCTTGCCGCGTCCTACATACGGCGCTCGCCCCGACTTTCGCAATCGGCCGAGCCGAGTCTCACAATCGCCCGTCCCGATGCCCACCGCGTGTTCCGATCGCTTGACGGAGCGCCGCGCACACCCTGCGCGGCCGCCGCGTCGCGTCGGTGAGCTTCGGTGAGGCCCGCTCGCCCCCTCGGCGGCGGACGAGCTGACGCGCCAGCGCTTCGCCTGGTCGGCGCGACAGACGCGCCGGCGTTGGAGCTTCTCGAGGAGGCTCGCGCAGCGGAGGAGCGGGGCCGCAGTGACCTCGCGCGCGACCTGTACGATCGCGCGTTGCAGCGTGTGCGGACCGCGGACGAAGCGCCTATTGCGCACGCGGCGCTGCTCGCGTCCGCTCGCCTCGCGACCGCCGCGGGAGAAACGACAACCGCCCTCGACATCCTCGAGGCCGCCTTGGCATCGGCAACCGCGCGGGGGGCGGACGCCGACTGCGCGAGCGCGTCGGCGCTTCGGTCGCGCGTCCTGTGGGCGAACGGTGATATCGGCGGTGCAGAAGGCGAAGCGACGCGGGCACGCGATTGGGCGCGGCGCGCTGGGGAGAACCGCGAGGCCGCGCAATGTCTCCGCACCCTTGGCGCGCTGGCTGTGGCGCGCGGATCCCTCGACGAAGGGATCGCGCTGTACGAGTCCTGTCTGACCGAGCTGCGCGCGTTAGGCCAGGCTTTCGACCTCGCCACGACCCTGATTTCGGTCGCCGAGCTGTACGACGATGCACGCCGATGGGACACGTCGGACGCCGCCTTCGACGAAGCGGTATCGGTGGCGAGCGCGCTTGGCGAACCCGCCGTCGTGCTCGACGCCGAGCTCCGGCACGCCGAACTGCTCGCTCGGCGGGGTGACGTAGATCGCGCCCAGGCCCGTTGCGAGCGCGCGCTCGATACCGCGCGACGGATTCGCGATCCGCGTGCGGCTGCCGCCGCGGCGCGAACGGCCGCGATGATCGCTCGCGAGCGCGGCGATCTCGCTAGCGCCGAGGAGCGACTCGCCGCCGCCGAGGCTGCGCTTCGCGACCGCGATGACGCGGTCCTTGGGGCGGAGATTGCCGCCGAACGTGCCGAGCTCTATCACCGGCAGGATCGTCATCGCGAGACGATCATCGCATTGAATCGGGCGTATCGGGCGCTCTCCCAGCTCAAGGGTGCGGCCGGCGTCGCGGATGTCGCCCGCCGCACACGTCGTCTCGAGGCGCAGTTCATCGACGTCGTGCGCCGATGGGGCCAGTCGATCGAAGCGAAGGATCTGAACACGCATGGGCACTGCGAGCGCGTCGCCGACCTCGCCTGCGCGATCGCGGCGCACATGGGGATCGCCGGCCCCACGGTGTTCTGGTATCGCGTCGGTGCGCTGCTGCACGACATCGGGAAGCTCGTCATCCCAGCGGAGGTGCTGAACAAGCCGGACCGGCTGACGGAGGACGAATGGGCGCTCGTTAGGCGGCACCCGAGCGCCGGCGCCGAGATGCTCGCGGCTGTCGATTTCCCGTGGGATGTGCGCCCGATCGTCGAGAGTCACCACGAATGTTGGGACGGCTCTGGCTACCCGCACGGGCTGGCAGGCGAGCGGATTCCACTGGCCGCTCGCATCGTCTGCGTCGCCGACGTGTACGACGTGCTGACCTCCGATCGAAGCTTCAAGCGCTCGCTCTCGCACGACGAAGCGCTCGACGTGATGCGCCGCGACGTCGGGCGGCAGTTCGACCCGGCCGTCTTCCGCGCGTTCGACGAAGTCGTCGATGAGTGGCATCAGCCGCGGCTGGCAGCGAGTGCGGCGGAGGCGGTGGACACGGCTCGCTCGCACGTGCCGCGTGAGCCGCGCGCTGCGCGGCCCGAAGATGTTTTGACCGGAATGCTGCCACGGGCAGCGTTCCTTGCTGCGGTAGCGAAGTCGATTGCCGAACGCCCGACCGCGACATCGCCGGTCTCGCTCGTGCTCATCGACATCGATGATCTGGCGCGCGTGAACGAGGCATACGGCCAACTCCAGGGCGACGACGTGCTCTGGGCCGTCGCGCGCGTGCTGCAGCACGGGCTCCGCGACGGCGACGTGGTGGGCAGATACGGGGGCGACGAGTTCGCGATCCTCCTCCCGGGCGCTCCACTCGATCGGGCGCGCGACGTTGCTGCCAGGCTCCAGGCGGCGGTGGCCCGACTGCGATCGCCAATTCGCAACGACCCGGACACCACGATCGCTGTCACGGTGTCGGCGGGAATTGCGGCGGTGCCGCTCCACGCCGACAGCGCGGAGACGCTGATCGCGACCGCGGATCGCGCCCTGTTCGCGGCGCGGCGGTCGGGGACCGCGGGCATTGCGTCCGCCGATGAGGGCGAGACGCGCCCCGCGAGCCCCAGGATGGACTTCGATCGATTCATCGGCCGCGTCGATGAGCTGCGGAAGCTCGTCGGCTGGCTGGACGCGGCATGCCGCGGCGAGGGGCGATTGGTGACGGTCGTCGGCGAAGCCGGGGTAGGGAAGTCGACGCTCGTGCGACAGCTCGAGCCGGAGATCCGCGTTCGCGCAGGGCTGCTCGCGGTAGGACAGAATTCCCAGTCATCGGTGAAGGCGCCGTTCTCACCGTGGGCCCAAGTCATCGCCGCGATTCAGCGACAGGGGATCGTACCGGATGAAGGATGGCACGAACTGGGTCGCATCGCTCCGGCGTTAGGCGTGACGCCCGCCGGGCGCGAGGGCGACGGCAGCCCATTCGCGCTGCTCGAGCAGCTGGCCGCGTACCTGCGCGCCGCCGCGAACGTTCGCCCACTGGCGATCGTGCTCGAGGACATGCAGTGGGCCGACCATGCCTCGTGGGACGCGCTCGAGTTTGTCGTCGCCCAGCTGAGCGGCACACGCATATTGGTCTGCGCGACGATCCGTGCCGAGGCAGCTCGCGATGTGGCGGAGGAGCGAAAGCGCGTCGCTCGGTCGCCCGGGTTCGCCCAGGTGAGCCTCAGAAGGCTCACTCGCGACGAGCTCAAACGCTGGCTCGAGACCGTATTTCATCAGGGCGACATCGGCAACGAGCTGCCGACCTTTCTTCACCGGTACACGGAAGGCAATCCACTCCTGGTTTCACAGGTGCTCCGAGCCCTGGTCGACGACGGCGGTGTCTGGTATGCCGGTACACGCTGGGAATGGCGCTCGCTTGATCAGCTCCGCCTCCCACCGGCGTGCGCGCAGCTCGTTGGTCGCCGGATCGAGCGCCTGTCGCCGCGCGCGTCGTCCATCATCGCGTACGCGGCACTCCTCGGACGTCCGTTCGACAGTGATTTGCTCGTGGCCGCCGGGGCCGGCGACTCGCGCGAGGTCGATGGCGCGCTCGACGAAGGCGTAACGGCGGCGGTTCTCGTCCACGTCGAGCGGCACGAGGGACGGGAGTTCGACTTTGCGCATTCCGTGCTCGCCGACGCGGCGGGTGGGACGATTCCCGATCGAGCGCGCACGGACATGCATCACCGGATCGCCCGTGCGCTGGAGTTGCGCACGCCAACCGCGGTCGCCGATATCGCGCGGCACTATCACGCGGCGGGCGACGATCGCGAGGCGTTCCGATACGCGATGCTCGCGGCTGCCCGTGCAGCGAGCGTCCACGCGCACGACGAGGCGGCAGCGTGCCTCGCGGTTGCGCAGCGTCATGCCCCATCGCCGGACGACCTCGCGGCCGCGCGCGTGGAGCACGCGCGGGTCGCGGAGTCGGCGAGTCGTCTCCAGCAGGCAGAGGAGCTGTGCGACCTCGCGCTCGACCACCTCGCCACCCAACCGGACAGGGTGAAGACGCTATCGGTGCGTCGGGTTCGCGAACGAGTCCGGGCGCGTCGCGGCCAACCCACGCGCCGCACGCTCGAAGCCTGCCTCGGCCTGCTGGCAGAAGCGGAAGCCGAGCACGCGGACGACGAAGCGGTGGCGCTGCACGTGATGGTGGCGGAGGCGCACAGCGCGCTGGGCGACGTCGACTCGGCCGAGCGTTCCGCGCGACGAGCCGTTAGGCTATCGGCGGCACGGGGCGACCGTCGTGGGCACGCGGAGGCGTTGCTTCGTCTGGGTGCGTCGCTCCCGCCGAACCGGCTGGAGGAAACGCTCGACCGGTACCGCGAGGCGCTCGCCCTCTTCCTTCGCCTTGGGGACAGGCACGGTCAGACCCGCTGCTGGCTCGCCACCGGCGAGGCCCACGCAAGCGCCGGACGTCTGAGCGCGGCGCGGGAAGCGCTCGAGCAGGCGCTCGATACCGCGCGGCAGGCGCACGCGCCCGACCTGGCTGCCATTGCCACGTTCGCGCTCGGCACATTGGACTATAAGGCTGGCTCGTTAGGTGTCGCTCGCGCGAGGCTCGAAGACGCGTTGCGGCTGTTCACCACCGTCCGTGATGAGCCGAAGCGCGTGGCGGTGCTGCTCGTGTCGGGCCACGTGGCGCGCGAAGACGGCCGCATCCGCGAGGCGGTGTCGGCGTTCGAGACTGCCGCATCGAGGGCGGCGGAGCTCGATGACGAAGCCGCAGAGGTCGCGGCGCGTGCGAGCGCAGGGCTGGCCGCGCTCGACGAGGGCAATACTGACACCGCCGAAGCGTGCCTGCGGCGGGTGGACGAGGTGCTGGCGGTCGGTACGATCCCGTCGTGGTTCGCGGGCCGCGAGCTCGCCGACGCGCTCGGCGTGCGCGTGGCTGTCGGTGTGGGCCACACCGGGCTGGCCACCGAACGATTCGAGCGCGCACTCTCGCTGGCGGAGCCTAACGATGCGTTCGCCGCGGCGCGGCTGGTCGCGGAGTGTGCGCCGCTGCTCGCCGGCGTGGGCGTGCGCACCGTCGAGGCTACGATCGAACGCGTTCGTTACACCGCGATTGCGTCGGGCTTCGACCGGCTCGTGAGCAAGTTGAGCGGGTAGCCACGCCCGACCTCAGCTAGGCGCGCCGCGCGAAGTGCAGGGCAACGCCTCCGAGCAACTTGAGACGCACCGACTCCACCCGCAGTCCGTTGCGCTCGAGCGTCGCGGAGAAACGCTGCCACGACACGAAGTGGTCTATCGACGGCGCGATATAGCCGTACACCACGGGCTCGCGGTGCCATAGCCAGCCGACCCAGTTACCAGCGGCCCTGAGATACGCGAGAAAGACCGACCGCCAGACGACGGACTCCGGTCGATAGAAATCGAGCGTCGCCAGGACGCCGCCGGGCTTGAGCACTCGTGCGATCTCTCGGACCGCCGCCTCGTACTGCGGCACGTTCCGCAACCCGTACCCCGCCGTGATCGCATCGACCGATGCCGCGTCGGCATCGAGCGACGACATGTCACCGACCTCGAACCGTACGTTCCCGTGCGGCGCCTCACGCGCTGCGCGCTCGCGTGCCAGCTCGATCATCTTCGGCGACGCGTCGACGCCTTTCACCGACCCGCGCACCGCTCGCTCGGCCGCGGCGAATGCAAGGTCTCCCGTGCCGCACGCGAGGTCGAGCACACGTGACTCGGCACCGATGGTCGATTGGATCCAGCCGATCAGCTCCGCCTTCCAACGGCGGTCCATGCCGAACGAGAACACGCGCGTGAATCGATCGTAGCGCGGCGCAATCGTGTCGAACATCGGCGTCACGAACCGCTGCTTGAGCGCCGGATCCGCTAGGTGTGCCTCGAGGTCCAGGTCTCCAAGCGCCGCTGCGGGCAGCTGATCGTCGTGACCGTCGTTCTGGATGGGGCGCCTCCACTCATTTATTTCGAGCGCGAAGGCAGACGCCAGCGGCTCTACGCTGTAGTTTACAGCCCCCCACCGTTTTCCGGTCGACGGTCGGCTCTGGCCCTCGTGCGGGAAGACCTGAGGCGTTCAACGCGAGGATCGCTGCGTGTCGTACCTCGGTTCACGGGATTCCCTGGACAATCTGATCATCCCGGTGGTGCCGGTCGCCGGCCTCGGCGATGTCGCGACGTTGCCCTCGGAGCAGCCGCAGATGGCTGCGGAGCGTGAGGCCGATATAGCGATGTGGGCGATCGTGCTCGCGGGTGGGATCGGGTCGCGGTTCTGGCCATTGAGCACACCCGACCGACCGAAGCAGCTCCTCAAGCTCATCGGTGAGCGACCGCTGATTGCAGAGACAATCGCGCGCCTCTCTCCACTGATTCCGCCGCAACGGGTTCTCGTGCTGACGAGCCGCGACATTGCCACCGCGATCCACGCGGCGATCCCCGAGATTCCGAAGGAAAACATGCTCGTGGAGCCGAGGCCCCTGGGGACGGCGGCGGCTCTCGCATGGGGTGCACAGGAGATCATTCGCCGCGCGGGACCAGAAACGATCTTCTGCTGCGTTCACGCCGATCTCGCCGTCGCCTTTCCCGAGTTCTTCCGTCAAACGCTGATCCGCGCCGCGCGCGTGGCGGCCCGCGAGAAGGCGCTCGTCACCGTGGGCGTGAAAGCGCTGCGACCGGAAACGGGGTTCGGCTACATCAGGCCGGGAACGCCGCTGCAGGCCGGGGGACTGCCTGACGATGGCGCGCCATGCCGTGTGAAGTCGTTCATCGAAAAGCCAGGTCCAGTGCTCGCCGAGATGCTCGTGAGCGATGGGGCCTACTGGAATGCCGGCATCTTCGTCTGGCGAGCGAAGGACGTTGTGGACGCGCTGGCCGAGTATACCTCCGAGCTCGCGCACGGACTCCAGGCCCTCGGCGAACAGGACTTCGTGCGATTCGCGGGGATGATCCAATCGGTCTCGATCGAGCGCGGGCTGCTCGAGCGGTACTCGAAGCTGATCCTCGTCCCTGGCGAGTTTGGTTGGGACGACGTGGGCACGTGGGCTTCACTGCGACGCGCTCGCGAGCTCGATGATGAAGGCAACGGCGCGTACGGTGAGGTCCATTTCGTGGACTGCACCGGGAACGTCGTGCACGCCGAGGGTGTGCCGGTGGTTTTGTACGGCGTCTCGGGGATGCTCGTCGTCACGCTCGCTGGCCTGACGTTCGTGACGACGCTGGATCGCGCGAACGAGCTGCGTCCGCTGCTCGAGGCATTGCCGGAAGATCTGCGCAGTGTGCAGCTGAGGGGGAGCTGGACCGGAGATTGACGGGAACGGGGAACAGGGAACTGGGAACAGTGACTCCGTGCGGAGCCTCTGTTCCCGGTTCCCTGTTCCCGGTTCCCTAGTCCTGCGCCACCACTTTCCTCGCAGTATCGGCCTTCAAATACTTGTCGTACCACGCGAGCATGCGCCGATGAAAATCGGTGAAGTCTTCCACCGTGGTACCCGGCGTGCCGTGGCCGCTGTTCATGTAGTTGACCCACTCCACGGTTTTCCCGAGACGCCGCAGCGCGTAGAACATCTCGCGCGTGTTATTCGCCGGAACGTTCGAGTCCTCGTTGCCCGTCATGAGCAGCAGCGGCGTCGTTATGCGGTCGGCGAACATGATCGCGGAGTGCGCGACGTACTTCTGCGGCTGCTGCCATAGCGTCGCTCCCAGGCGGTCCTGGCTCTTCTCCGCCGCGTGAACATTCCGCACGCCGAGGCGCGGGCTGTCGGTGTAGAAGCTGATGATGTCCACCTTGCCCGAGATGTTGATCGCGGCCTTGAATCGATTCGTCTGCGTGATGAGCAGGTTGGTGGCATAGCCGCCGTAGCTCGTGCCGTGAACGCCGAGCTTCGATGAATCGGCGATGCCCATCTCGATCAACTTGTTGGCGGCGGACGTGACGCCTTTGACCCACGCCTCACCAGGGTAGCCGATGTCAAAGTCGACGGACGGCTTCACCACGACGTAGCCAGCGCCGGTGAGCACATCCGACGTCGCGTCGAAGGTGTCGTCGAAGAAGTCCTCGTAGACATTGAACACTGTCGGGTACCGTTGGCCCTTCGTGTAGCCCGCGGGATAGTAGACGACGCCGAATTTCCGGTGGCCGTCCGCGTCGAGGTAGGACAGCAGCTCCGTGCTTCCGATCTGCCGGTCCTTGAGCCAAGGGTTGCCATCCGTCAGGCGCCGCAGGCCGTGTAGCGACGCATCGCTCACGTAGATGTCCGACGGCCGATTTCCGTCCGACACCGACAGGACCGCGACCGAACCGTCCTTCGAGAGTCGGAAGTTCGAGTAGAGACGTGTGTCCTTCACGAGGTCCTCGAGCCGCTTCGAGGTGCGGTCGAAGCGCGAAACGCCACGCTCCCACGCCGTGCGTGAAGCCGACGTGAGATACACGTAGCGGCTGTCGGGACTCCAACCGATCGCGGTCAACCGGGGACCTTCGGTCGAGGAGTCGGGCGCAATCTCGAGCATCAGCTCCTTCGTGCCCGACGCGACGTCGGCAACCCACAGGCCCTGCCGGTTCGAGACTAGAAGAAGGCTGCCGTCGGCGTTGAAACGCACGGGAGTGAATCGCTCGCGTGCGCGACGCTCCTTTGCTGCCGCCGAGGTGTCGGAGGTGCTCGAATCGCGCTGGCCTGCGGGCGGACCGGCGATCTGGCGCCCGCCGCTGTCGCTTGGAGAGCCAATGAAGACGCGCCCTTCCTTCCCGTAGGCGAATCGGTGTCCGTCCTCGGTCCAGATGACCGTCGTGCTCTTGAGCGACGGGACGATTGTGCGGGGGGTCGACGTGCCCTGGCCGCGAGCCACCAGCCGGTTCTCGGTCCCGAAGATGACGTCGTAGTCGGTCTTGGTGGTGATGTCCTCGCTGTAGACGATCACCGAATCGCGTGCGACGAGCGTGTACGACGCGATCATGCCTTCCGGAATGAGCTCACGAGTCTTCCGGGTCGCGACGTCGTATGCCACCACCGAGCGGCGGCTTGCCGAGCGGCGAAGATCGTCCCAGGCGAGGAACGGGTCGTTGCTGGACTGAACGAACACGGGGCCCTTCGTGTAGCGATCGAACCGCTCTCGAATTGAGCGTTTCCAGGCGTCGGAATGGAGCGCGAACACGATGGACGCACCGTCGTGCGTCCACCGGACGTCGCTGTTCTCGGCCACGTAGGAGCCGGCGGGAGCCTGGACCGTCGTCACGCGGCCGGTGCTTCGTTCCCAGATCACGGGCTCGAAGGCCTCGTTGTGCACGACGAGCATGGCGAGTCGCGATCCATCCGGCGACCAGGCGAGGCTCTTCACGTTTCGCTTGTCGGGGAAGATCGCCCGCGATTTTCCGGTCGCCGTCTCAATGACCAACAGGGTGCCTGCCGCGGGCCGGATGTACGTCGGATCGCCATCGCGACGGTAATCGACGCCGAAGTTGTCGCGCCGGAGGGTCGATACGGTTGCGAGCCAGCGTCCGTCGTCGCTCACGTCCGTTTGGACGTAGCTCACGACATTGAGGGCGTCGTCGATCGAGAAGGCCGGCTTGCTGCTCGAGCCCTGGGCCTCGAGCGCGGTGTGCGCTGAGAGCGACGCAGCGAACACGGTGAAGATCGCCGTCAGTCTGCGGGACATTGGAGGCGCGCGGTGCATGAAGGGCTCCGAAGTTCGGGAGGAGACGCCATACCGCGCCTAGCCTACCACGCGAACGAGTGCCGTCAAGCGTGCATCTAGGGTCGTCCCGGTTCCGCGCCCCTGCCATCCCCGAGGACGTTTCGTCCCGTGTTTAACCGGTGGACCAAGTGGTCGTATGACCATACAGCGCATTCTGTTATCGCTTCGTCCCAAAAATTCCGCTTAACCTTGACTAAACGATGACCGGCCGTTTGACTCCGGGCCAAGCTGCGTTTTTTCGTCCACAAGTAGCACTCAACCCGCAAGAGGAGGACACGTGCGCAGAG
Organism: Gemmatimonadaceae bacterium; assembly: GCA_036509075.1. Classification (GTDB taxonomy): domain Bacteria; phylum Gemmatimonadota; class Gemmatimonadetes; order Gemmatimonadales; family Gemmatimonadaceae; genus JAJKIV01. Next base: position 11,779 of record DATCGG010000461.1, on the reverse strand, counting down.
TCTTGTCTGTCGTACCCCTCGTCGCCGCGCTTCTGGCTCCGGGAATCGTCCGAGCCCAGGCAACGCGCGAGATCACCGGAAAGGTCGTGCAGGCCGGCACGAACACTCCGCTGTCCGACGCCACGGTCGGACTGTTCGGCCAGCCGGCTGGAGTTCGCACGAACGAGAAAGGTGAGTACCGCATCCGCGTCCCGCAGGAGGAGGTCACCCTCCTGGTCCGGGCCATCGGCTTCAAGAGAGGTCAGGCCCGCGTGACCGCGGCCCAGTCGACCGCCGACTTCTCGCTCGAGAAAGACGTCCTCCAGCTCGAAGGCGTGACCGTCACGGGCACGGCTACGACGATCGAAAAGAAGAACGCCGCTACCTCAGTGTCCACCGTGAGCGCTGAAGAGCTCACGCGTGCTCCTGCGGCGTCGATCGAGAACGCGCTCCAGGGTAAGGTGGTTGGCGCGAGCATCAACATGAACAACGGCGCGCCGGGTGGTGGCGCGCAGGTTCAGATCCGCGGCGCGAGCTCGCTGATCGGCAACACGCAGCCGCTGTTCGTCGTCGACGGCGTGGTCATCTCGAACTCGGTTCGCAGCACGCGTCAGTCCGTTGCCACCGGCTCGCTCAACTCCGGAGAGGAAAACGGAACGAACCGGCTAGCGGACATCAACCCCAACGACATCGAGTCGATCGAGGTGCTCAAGAGCACCGCGGCAGCCGCGATGTACGGGTCGCAGGCTACGAACGGCGTGGTGCTCATCACGACCAAGAGGGGCAAGGCTGGTGCGCCGAAGTTCAACATCACCCAGCGCATTGGAACGTACGAGGCGATGCGTCTCAAGGACTCGCGTCAGTTCGAGACGCTCAACGAGGTGACCGCGGTCGGTGCCATCAAGGACAACCCCGACGCCGTAGCGGCGGCGGAGGCGGTCTGCACCCCGAACTGCCCGCATTACGACTACCAGAAAGAATTGTTCGGCAGGACCGACCCGTCCTATGAGACGGTTGCCAGCCTCACGGGTGGCGCCGCGAACACGCGCTATTTCGTGTCCGGGTTCCACCGGTTCGAGGCAGGTACCGCCATGAACACGGACGCGAAGCGCCAGTCGCTGCGCGCGAACGTCGACCAGAACATCGGCAGCAAGATCACGGTTGGCCTGAACGCCAACATGTTGCGCTCGTTCTCGCAGCGCGGCGTCTCGAACAACGACAACACGTTCTCGAGCCCGATCTACGCGTTCGCCTACAGCCCGGGCATTCTCAATTTTCAGAAGAAGGACGCCATCGGGAACTACCTGTTCAACCCGTTCCCTCCGGGCGGCCTTCAGGCGGCGTCGAACCCGTTCCAGACGTACGACCTGATGCGGACCGATGAGGATGTCTACCGCATCATCGGTGGCGGCCACGCGAACTGGTCGGCCTGGACGGGCGACAAGGGAACGTTGCAGTTCACGGCGTCCGGCGGCGTCGATCGGTTCTCGAGCGAGAACTACGTGTTCGCGCCGGTGGCGCTTCAGTTCCAGCAGCCGGGTTCGAACCAGGGTGGGTCGTTCCCCGGCGTTGCCATTCAGGGGAACGGCACGGAGCTCAACACGAGCTTCCAGTCCGCGGCGGTGTTCGATTGGACGTTCGGCAGCTTCCTTCGCACGACGACCCAGGCGGGCATCCAGTACACGACCCGCGACCTGAACGACTACAACATACAGGGACGAGGCCTTACGCCGGGACAGTACAATGCCTCTGGCGCGGCGAACACGGGCGTCAACCAGAGCCGCCAGTCCGTTCGTAACCAGTCGTATTTCGGTCAGGTCGAGGGCTTCATGCTCGGCGAGAAGCTCTACGTGTCCGGCGCCCTTCGCGCCGAGCGCTCGAGCGTGAACGGTGACGTGGACAAGTACTACACCTTCCCGCGTGCCGCTGCGTCGTATCGCTTCGTGTCGCCCCTGCCGTTTATCAACGAGATCAAGCTGCGTGGCGCGTACGGGCTGTCGGGCAACCAGCCCAACTACGGCGATCGCTTCGAGACCGTCACGAGCGGCTCGCTGCTCGATGGCAATCCGTCGTTCATCCAGGCGGACACCGTCGGCAATCCGAAGATCAAGCCGGAAACACAAGCCGAGACCGAGTTCGGAACGGATATCACGGCCTGGAACGAGCGGATTCGCTTCGAGGCGACGTACTTCAAGCGGAACATCACCGATCTGCTCGTGCGGCCGATTCTGGCGCCGTCGAGCGGCGTGACGCAGACGATCGTCAACAGCGGCGAGATGGAGTCGCAGGGCACCGAGATCGGCCTGACAATCGTGCCGGTCCAGACGCGCAACTTCACCTGGACGTCCCGCGCGACACACACGCAGAACTACGCCGAGATCAAGACCCTCGGCGAGAACGTGAATCCGTTCACGATCAACTCGACGGGCGGATTCGGTAACGCCTACGGCCGGTTGCGCTTCGCGAGCGGTAACCGTGTGAGCACGATCTGGGGCGCGAAGGATGGCGTCGGAAACATTCCGCTGGCCGACGCGAACCCGAAGTACCTCATGCAGTTCGGCAACGATTTCACCTACAAGGCGTTCGCGGTCAACGTGCTCGTGGACTACCGCCACGGCGGCACCGTCTCGAACATGACGCTGAACCTGTACGACGAGGGCGAGAACACGTGGGACTACGAGGACAAGTCGCCCGATCCGAACGTTCCGCTGGGTAAGTATCGGTACGATCTGTGGGGCGGTGGCACGAACACGGCCGCGTACCTCATGGACGGGTCGTACACGAAGATCCGCGAGATCAGCCTCTCGTGGGACGTGCCGAGAGCCACGGTCTCGAGGATCAAGGGCATCGACAACGCGCGTGTCAGCCTCGCCGGCCGCAACCTGTTCATCATCTCGGGCTACAATGGCTTCGATCCCGAAGTGAACAACGGGGGCAACGTGGTGGCGCGGTTCGTCGATCTCGCGCCGTTCCCGCCGAGCCGCTCGCTGTTCTTCAGCATCGACCTCGGCTTCTAACCGTCCCGCTACTCATCCAGACTGCCTAACGGGCGCCGCAGGCGCCCGAGGAGATAAAGAATGAAGTACGACTTCAAGGGACTGGTGCTCCTCGGAGCACTGATCGGGACGGCGGCCTGCTCCGATCGCCTCTCGGTCCCCAACTACAACAAACCGGTCATCGGCGAGGTCACGAAGGATCCTCAGGCGATCCAGCTGCTCGCCACGGGCATCATCCAGCGTGAGCGGAGCCTGCAGCCCGGTACGAGCCAGGACTTCGGCTTCTTTGGCCGTGAGTCCTACATCTACTTCCCCACCGACGGCCGCAACGTGACCGGCTTCCTGGTCGGCGTGCCCGGATTCGGCGGCAAGACGCTCGATCCGGGTGGATTCGCTGCGACCGCGACGAACTGGGGCAGCCGATTCGCGAACTTCAGGAATGTCAAGAATTTCCTCACTGCCATCGACGCCTCTCCCACGTTGAGCGAGACGGAGAAGAAGGCGGCACACGGGTTCGCGAACACATTCGTCGGGCTCGACATGATGTATGTGCTGTACTCCCGCGACACACTCGGGGCAGTTACGGAAGTCAACGATGACCCGAAGGTGGTTGCGCCGCTCGTGAGCAAGGACTCCGCGTACAAGTACGCCACCAACATGTTGGATTCGGCCAAGGCCGACCTCATAGCTGCCGGAGATGCGTCCTTCCCGTTCACGCTGAGCCGCGGTTTCTCCGGATTCGACACGCCGGCGACGTTCCTCAAGTTCAACCGCGCGATCCAGGCGAGGGTGCTCGTCAACCGCGCGTCGCAGGGCTGCGGCAACAGCTGCTATACCGACGCGCTCGCGGCGATCGCCGAGTCGTTCGCGACACCGATCGGCGGCGCCGCGTCCATGGCGGATCTCAACATTGGCGTGTACAACAACTACAGCACGGCGACGGGCGATGTGCAGAACACCCTGTCGTTCGCGAACAACAAGAGTCTGTTCGCGCACGCGAGCAACGTGACCGACGCACAGACCCAGGTCGGTGGCGCGAAGGACGATCGCCTAACGAGAAAGGTCGTCAGCCTGGAGTCGTTGGACTTGCCGCCGGTGTCGCCGCCACAGGGCATCGGTATCCCGGCGGAGTACACGTTCTCGCTCTATCCGGCGAACAACTCCGACGTGCCGATCATCCGCAACGAAGAGCTGATCCTGCTCCGCGCCGAGGCGAACATCTTCCTTGGCGACCTGCCGGCAGCCCTCCTGGACATCAACAACATCCGCACGGTCTCCGGCAAGCTCGCGCCAACGACGCTGACGGCGGCTGATGCCCTCACGAAGCTGCTGTACGAGCGGCGCTACTCGCTGCTGCTCGAGGGTCAGCGCTGGAACGACTATCGCCGGTTCGGCATCCTGAACCAGCTTCCGCTCGACATCACGAGCGGAACGTATACGCACTTCGTGGCGAAGGTGCAGCCGGTACCGCTCGCCGAGTGCGACGCGCGGGCCGGGTCGAAGCCGCAGGGCTGTCCGTAAGGAACCCTCGGATAGCACGTGAAGAACGAACGGCCAGCCCAAGAATGGGCTGGCCGTTTCGTCATCGCCCAGACGACGCGGCCCGGTTGCACTCAAGGCGACGCGGCGCCACTTATCGATCGTGCGGCCCGTAGGGAGTCTTACCCTTTCTTCTCCATGATGCCTTCGAAACTGGGGTCCTATTGGGCCCTGAGTCGTGCACCGCGGTACAGTGTGACGTTCGCGCTGCCGCTGCTGTTGCTCTACGAGGCGCTGGCGGCCAGCCTCTCGCGCTTTGCGGGCGAACAGATGCGCAATGGGGCGGACGTGATGCTGCGCTCTCTGTTCATCGCCGTCGCGGGACGGCGCGGTCCCGTCATATTCGTCACCTGCGTGATCGCGGTGAGCATCTTCCTCATCGCTCGTGACCTGAAACGCGCCGGCAGGCTCGAGCCACGCGTGTTCGTGTGGATGACCGCGGAGGCTGTCGCGCTGGCGCTCGTATTCGGTCTCGTCATCGGCACGGTGACGGCGAAGTTGCTGTCGCCCTTCTCACCCCTCGCGATCCTCGGCGCACAGCCGAAGATGGGTGTGGGTGCCCGCTTGATGCTCTCACTGGGCGCGGGCCTGTACGAAGAACTGCTGTTCCGCGTGCTGCTCGTCTCCGGGCTGCTGCTGTTGGCGCGGCGCGTGATGCGCCTGGGTCCCGGGCTGGCGAACACGTTCGCCGTCGGACTTGGCGCGCTGATCTTTTCGGCCTTTCACTACATCGGCCCATTCGGCGATCCGTTGCGGCTGGATTCGTTCGTGTTTCGGACGATCGCCGGGATCGCGTTCAGCGCGCTCTACGTGTTCCGAGGGTTTGGGATCACGGCGTGGACGCATGCGCTGTACGACGTGATCGTGTTGGTCTTGTAGCCGCTTGCCGCCTGTCGCCTGCAGTTACTTCACATCCACCGTCCGACTCGCCGTCGCGATCGTTAGGCTGCCCGTCTCGAGTGTCAGCTCGATCCGGTACCGACCTTCCGGCAGCGTCGAGAAGTCGACGGCCAGTGCTCGAGCGTGCGCGGCCCCGGGACGCGCCGACGGCTCATCCCACTGCATCCGCACCGGCGCTCGGCGTTCCACCACGCCGAGCTTCTCCGCAGCACGGCGATACCACGGCGTGCGCTCCCGCGTGACCGTGAGTCGATACGCGAGCATTTCGCCGGTTGGGCTGACACCGTACATCTCCCAATACACGCCGACCGGCTTGCTGCGATCGACCTTCATCGACGCGCGTGCTCGAGCGATCGCTTCGTCGAGCGAGGTTGGCAGATGCGCAGGGTCGTCGAACAGAAGCAGATCGGAGATCGTCACGCGTCCGCCCGACGATGGAGGGCGAAAGGCCGCGCGTGCACGGGCCACGCGACGTTCCGCGGAATCGCGAGTCTCGACACTGATGATTGCCGGCCGCCATTCCGCGGTCGTCATGAGAACGCCGCGCCGGAGCGCCGCAGAGTCTCTGCTCACGATCGCCGAGTCGGGGCTCGCTGCCGGTGCGATCGCGAGCGCCGCATCGATCGTATCGTGGGCAAACCCGGTCTGCGCAGTGGCGTCGAACGCGGCCACCACGAGTGCGGAATCCCCACGGCGGAAGAACGCGATCTGATGATCGAGCTCACCGACAGATCGCGCATAACGCGGTGCATATCGGCTCTGGGCCATGCGGTCGTGCAGCTCCCAGTCCGATGCGCGCGCGGAGTCGGGCACCACGAGAACGTCGGTGGCCGGGACGAAGTCGAACGCCGGAGTCGGCTCATGTCCAATGACGTGCACGTCGAACGGATCGGAGATGCTCGCTGGCCCGCGGGTCCAGCCCGTTTCCCAGCCGTAGCGCACGAGCAGCTCTTCCGAGTCATCGCCGAAGGCTATGTCATGCGGATAGCCCGACATCCGGATCAGACGGACCATCGTTAGGCGCGCGAAGTGCTCGGTGCGAAAATCGTTTCCCGGCACGAGGTACAGCGGCCGCGAGAGCGCCCAGAACCGCGCCTCGAACTCCCCTCGCTGAGCGCACGAACGGCGCTCGTACGCCTTCCTGGCATCGCCCTCCAGCAACAGCGAGACGTCCGTCCAGTGACATCGCTCGCGCTCCGGCATGGCGGCAAGCGCAACGTTGAACGCGCTGTCAGCACGCACGAAATCCCCGGCGGCATGGAACGCAAACCCGGCGAGTGCCGTGCACCAACTCGCATCGGCACGACAGTCGCGGGCTGCGCTCAGCGCGTCCTCGGCTCGGCCATCCTCCACGAGATAGCGAACTCGCTGTCCGGCGATCCAACCATCGCCGGGTATGCGTTGCGCTCCCTGCGCGAGCCGTTCGAGCAAGGCGCCACGCGCTGCCTTTGTCTTGGATGGCTCGGGCGGAGGCGGGAACTCGCCATCATCCCACCAGTAGCAGAACCGGCCGACTCGCACGTCGCAGCGTCCCGAGCTCCCGCCATTCTCGACCGGGAGATTCGCGCGCCGCGTGCGCTCGAAGGCAGCTTGCGCCGATCGTGCGTCGCGGACCACGCGCTGCGAGTCCGCTGGCGACGTTACGCCCGCGGGCTGAAACTCGGGCGAGCGCAGCGCCGCTCCGGCCTGAAACGCCAGCGCGACAAACAGTGGGAAGGCGGCGGGGAGAACAGCTAGCGGCATCGCTCGATCCACCGATACGGGTGATGGCGGTCGAACGCGAGTATACCCCGGTGCACTGCACGGCGCGAGCCGCCGGCGGGTTGCAAACGGCATCGCGTCACGCTTACGTCCGAGAAGTCAGTCAACGCTCAGCGGCGCGTAGCGCTGCGCCAGAAACCCATCGATCCAGTCGATCCCGATGCGCTCGTTCCCGAGCCTCCCGCTGCTCGCTTCGCCTCTTTGCCTTGCCGCGCTCGTGGCATGTTCTCGAGCGGCCGTCGTTTCGACGGCTGCGCCAACGGCGCCTACGCCATCGGCTCAGCCCGCAACCCGTCCCAGTGGCGTCACCGATGCCGACGTGCGCCGGCTCCTCGGCGCCATCGCGGATGACTCGATGGAGGGGCGGGGCACCGCGACACCAGGATCTGCCCGCGCCGCGAAGTTCATTGCCGCAGAGCTCGCGCGCTACGGCGTCGAGCCAGCTGGAGACAGCGGGTTTTTCCAACGCGTGCCTGTCGCGTTCTCGTCGCGGAACGGCGTCCGGCAGTTGACGCTGCTGTCGACGCTCGCGGCGCGAGATAGCGTCCCGGCGGCCGACCGAGCAAACGCAGTGAACGTCGTCGGAGTGATCCGCGGCTCCGATCCAGCGTTGCGCGACCAGGTGGTGCTGGTCGACGCGCACTACGACCATCTCGGGATCCAGCATGGCCAGGCCGGCGATTCCATCTACAATGGTGCCGACGACGACGCGTCAGGCGTGGTTGCGGTGATGGAGATCGCGCGTGCGCTCGCGGCGGCCCCAGCGCCAAAACGCACCGTCGTCGTTGCGGCCACGACGGGCGAGGAGGTCGGGCTACTCGGCACACGATGGTACCTTCAGCACCCAGCGCGCCCGCTCGATGCAATGGTGGCGAACCTCGAGATCGAGATGATCGGACGACCGGATTCACTCGCCGGCGGACCGGGCCGCGGCTGGCTGACGGGCTTCGAACGTTCGACGATGGGCGATCTGTTCAGGAGCGCCGGGCTGCCGATCGTCGCCGACAGACGGCTCGACCAGCAGTTCTTCATGCGGAGTGACAACATCGCCTTCGCGGAGCGCGGCATCGTGGCGCATACGCTGTCGTCGTACAACATGCATAACGACTACCACGAGCCGAGCGACGACGTGGCCCACGTCGACTTCGCGCACATGACGCGGCTCATCGATGTCGCAGTGCGGGCCGCGCACCTGCTGGCGGATACACCAACGAAGCTCGAATGGAAGCCTGGTGGTCGCCCGGAACCGAGGAACCGTCAATGACCACCACCGGAGCGCCCGCCTCGATTCCCGATTCCCATCTGCCCGCCTCCGGCGGGCTCCCGCCGATTCCCGATCATATGCACGTGGAGACGCTCGCGATTCATGCCGCCCACGGCGCCGATGCCGCGACAGGCGCCGTCGCGCCGCCGATCTATCTCTCCACCACGTTCGAGCGCGAAGCGGACGGATCGCTGCCGCACGGCTATCTGTACGCGCGTGACGCGACACCAAATCGTACGTCGCTCGAGCGAGTGCTTGCCGCGCTCGAGGGTGGACAGGCCGCGGCCGCATTCTCCGCCGGGATGGCCGCGACGATGGCGGTCTTCCAGTCACTCGCGCCGGGCGACCACGTCATTCTGCCGACATCGGTCTATTACGGCACGCGAAAGCTGCTCGATCAGGTGTTCGCGCGCTGGGGCCTAACGATGTCCAGCGTGGACATGCAGGACGCCGACAATGTCGTGGGAGCGCTGCGTCCCACGACCCGTCTCGTCTGGGTCGAGTCGCCGTCCAATCCATTGCTCGCCGTAGCCGACATCGAACGGATCGCGACGATTGCGCACGACGCGGGCGCGCGTTGCGCGGTCGACAACACGTGGGCGACCCCCGTCGCGCAGCAGCCGCTCGCGCTCGGTGCCGATCTCGTCATGCACTCCACGACGAAGTACCTGGGTGGTCATGGCGACGTGACAGGTGGGGCGCTGGTTACGCGAGAAGACGACGAATTCTTCCAACGTGTCAGGACCGTACAGACCGCGGGTGGGGCGGTCGCCGCCCCGTTCGACTGCTGGCTCGTCGTTCGCGGCATCAAGACGTTGCCCTGTCGAATCCGCGCTCACACGGCGAACGCGACTGCTGTCGCTGATTTCCTGGCGTCCCACCCAAAGGTCGAAGCGGTTCATTATCCCGGGCTGGCATCACATCCGGGTCATGCCATCGCGGCGCGGCAGATGTCGGCGTTCGGTGGCATGGTTTCGGTGCAGGTCCGCGGCGGGCGCGAGGCGTCCCTTCGCGTGAAGAGTCGCGTGAAGGTCTTCATCCGCGCGACGAGTCTCGGTGGCCCGGAGAGCCTCGTGGAGCACCGCGCTTCAGTCGAGGCGCCTGGCAGCGGAACACCGGACAACCTGCTTCGGCTGTCGATCGGGCTCGAGCACCCGGACGACCTGATCGCCGATCTCGATCAGGCGTTAGGCTAGCGCGGGACTGTCGCGGCCGCTTCGAATGTTCAGGCGGCAGGCGGCAGGCGGCAGGCGGCAGGCGACAGGCGACAGGCGACAGGCGGCAGGGGACGGGCGACGGGCGAGAAAAAAAAGAGCGTCATCCCCGAGCGCAGTGAGGGGTCGCGACCTTCTCGATACCGTGACGCGTTATCGCTGTGGCGACCCGAAACGTCCTGTCGAGTGCAACGTTCTGCGTTGTGATGTCATGCCCGATGCCGCCCGCTCGACGCAAAGCGGGTGGCGGGTGTACAAAGCTGGTAATTATCCTACGAAATCCTCAGCAAATTCTCATGCGAGCCCGATACAAGATCAGCGGCCCGAAAAGCGCCGCTCGAATTCTCGCTTTTCTTTCCGGAGTGTTCTTCAGTGCTTCGGCCGCACACGCGCAGCTGAACTACACATGCACGCCACCGAAGGAGAGCAACGAAGCGAAGCTGCTGGCATTCTTCGCGACGCCTATCGCGTTTTCGCCCGGCGGCATCGTCGAGGGGCTGGCTCCCTGGCACGTGCGCGTGGGTTTCGAGGCGTCCTACGTCCCGTCGCCTAGCAAGGAGATGCAGCAACCCGAGGCGTGCTACACGGTCAAGAAGACGGAGAACACGAACCTCTCGCCGGTCTTTCCGCGGCCCCGCGTCACGATCGGCCTGCCGGGCGGCTTGCTGCTCGAGGGTAGCTACCTGCCGCCGATCAAGGTTGCGGACGCAAAGCCGAACCTCGGCAGCTTCGCGCTGTCATGGCCACACCGTCTTTCCGGCGACTCCGAACATGGGAGCCTTTCCATGTTGCTTCGTGCCCACGCGACGCTGGGCAAGGTGGAAGGCGCGATCACGTGTCCGGAAAAGGACCTTCAAACGGACGAGCCGAGCGCGGCGTGCTATGGGACAACGGAATCCAGCGATACCTACAAGCCGAACATGTTCGGCGGAGAAGTAGGGCTATCGAAGCAGTCCGCCGGTGACCGTTGGGGCGCATACGCGTCAACCGGGGTGACGTGGTTGCGTCCGCGCTTTCAGGTCGGATTTCAGTATCTGGATGGCGCGTACGACGATACCAAGATCAGCGTCGACCTGACGCGGTTCGCGGTCGGTGCTGGTGCGTGGTACCGGTTAGGGGCAGGAACGGCGGTTACCGGCGAGCTGTATTCGGTGCCCGCCGACGCGACAACATTTCGCCTCGGCGCAGCCTACACGTTCCGGTGAACCATAGGCGCGCCGCAGGGTAAAGATCGAGCCTTGTGCAGCGCCAACGGTTGAGTCGGACTTTGTGATCCTGGACACGTCCGGCCGGTCCGGTTGGTCCCGTAGCGTAGAGCCCGTAAACTTCTCGGTCTCGTTCGCGTGAGGCGTCGCTCGGCGGCACGCCTTCCGCTCTGTGTTTGCCAGTTCTAAATGGAATCGCGGTGCCTGCCTCGGGCGCTGCACTTTCGCGCTCGAGGAGCGTGCTCATGAAGAGAGTTTTCTCGTTGGCGGCGGTCTCCGTAGCCCTTGCCGCATGTGGCAGCGACGGACCAACCGGACCTTCGCCGACGACGGTCACGGCGATTGTCGTCGCGGCGCCGGCGCCGACGATGCAGGTCGGCACGACAATGGCTGCAAAGGCGCGCCTACTGAATTCCCAAGGCGACAGCGTCATGGGCAAGGCGCCGAAATGGAGCACGAGCAGCGCCGCGGTCGCGACGGTCGATCAGAACGGCGTGATCACCGCGGTGGCGCCCGGCTCCGTCGACATCACCGCGTCGGCCGACAAGGCGACGGGAAGCTTTCCGCTCATCGTGGATGTCGACCGCTGCCAGAACCCGCTCGCGATGAGCGTGGGGCAGGTTTCGATTCAGAGCGGCCCGACGGCGGTGTCGTGCATAACGATTGCCGCGGCTACCGAAAACAGTCAGCTGCTGTTCATCACGGCGAACGCGAACTCGGCATCCGATGACAAGCAGACGGTTGCCGTGTCGTTCCTGCCCAGCACGATCGCATCGATATCGCCGGCGGGGAGCTTCGCGGCCGCCGGCGTCTCGGCGGACGTGCGCCTCGTTGAACGGTCGCTCCAGCGCCGCGACGCGATTGAGACGCGAATTCGGGGCGCCGAGAGTGAGATCCTGCGGGCCATGTCGGCGCGCGGCG